>CAYPUS010000261.1:0-4897 GCA_964413815.1 uncultured Aquabacterium sp.
GAATCGGGCACCTTGCTCGAAGGCATCGCGCTGTGGGGCGAGCTCAAGCCGCAACTGACGCACGAGGCCATCGTCGAGCGGGCCATGCGCTATGTGGACTGGGCCGTGGCCAAGGGGCTGCTGGCCATTCGCACGCACGTCGATGTGTGTGATCCGCGGCTGCTGGCGGTCGAAGCCTTGCTGCACGTGCGCGAGCGCGTCAAGCCCTACCTCGATCTTCAGCTGGTCGCCTTTCCGCAAGACGGCGCCTTGCGCAGTCCCGGCGCCATGGCGCAGCTGCAGCGCGCGTTGGACATGGGCGTCGACGTGGTCGGCGGCATCCCTCATTTCGAGCGCACCATGGCGCAGGGCGCCGAATCGGTGCGCCAGTTGTGCGAACTGGCGGCCGCGCGCGGCCTGCGGGTGGACATGCACTGTGACGAAAGCGATGACCCGCTCTCGCGCCACATCGAGACGCTGGCTTTCGAGACCCAGCGCCTGGGCCTGCAAGGCCGCGTGACCGGCTCGCACCTGACGTCCATGCACAGCATGGACAACTACTACGTCAGCAAGCTGCTGCCGCTGATCAAGGAAGCCGGTGTGGCCGCCATCGCCAACCCGCTGATCAACATCACGCTGCAGGGCCGGCACGACAGCTACCCGAAGCGCCGGGGCATGACCCGCGTGCCGGAGATGTTGGACCACGGCATCCCCGTGGCCTTCGGGCACGACTGTGTGATGGACCCCTGGTACAGCCTGGGCAGTGGCGACATGCTGGAGGTGGCGCACATGGGCCTGCATGTCGCGCAGATGACCGGACAGGCGGCGATGCGCCAGTGCTTCGAAGCCGTGACCATCACGCCCGCGCGCATCCTGGGTCTGGAAGGCTACGGCCTGGAAGTGGGCTGCCACGCCGACATGGTGCTGCTTCAGGCCCGTGACGCGATCGAGGCCATCCGCCTGCGCGCCACGCGGCTGGCGGTGATCCGCCGCGGCAAGGTCATTGCCCGCACGCCGGCGCAGACCGCGACGCTGAGCCTGCCAGGACGGCCGGACAGCGTCAGCTTCCAACTGCCCTGATGCCCGTCGCGCCGATGTCCTTCAGTCCGAGCAGAACAGCCGGCACTTGGGCTTGAGCTTGAGGTTCTGCAAGAAGCGCTCGAAGGACGCCTGGTCGCGCTGCGCATAGTGCAGCGTGGGGGCCAGGTAGCGCACCACCCAGTAGTCGCCTTCGTGCACGAAACCCACCGCCTGGCTGCTGTAGGCCAGGCCCCAGCCGTTGTACGAGCGGGTCTCCAGCCGATAGGCTTCCTTGCCGTCCACCACGAAAGGTTTCAAGCCGATGCGCTCGGTGGTGCCGGCCAGGGGCTTGGCGTGGTGCACAGGGAACAGGGCCAGCAGGCCTTCCTTCTCTTCGTCGACCTGCTCCACCAGGTCGGGCTCCTCTTCCTTGAAGCGCTTGAGCTGCAACTGGGCCAGCTCCTGTGGCGGCGTGTCGGCTGTCAGTTCGACGTTCGGGAAGGCTTCGTCCAGCTCGAACTTGGTGATGCTGATCTGCTGCAGGAACAGGCCGTCCCGCGTGATCACCAGCACGTCGCTGTCGGTGGGCGCGCGCTTCCAGCCTTCGGGCAGCACGGCCGTGTAGGCCCGCACCGGCCCCTTGATGCGCTCTTCCTTGCGCACGTTCTGCCAGGTCGGGCTGCATGCCGACAGGCTCGCCAGCATCAGGCCGGCGGCAAGCCAGGTGAAGGTCTTGTCGATGAGGGGGAGATGCGTCATAGCGATGCCTTGAGCTTCTGTTCGGTGCGGCGCAGATACTGTTCGATGAAGCCGCGTTCATCGTCGCTGGGCGCCAGCCGATGGGCGTTTTCCAAGTGCTCTCTCGCCTGCGGCAGCTGACCGCGCTTCAAGGCGATCAGTCCCAGCAGCTTGTGGGCACGGTGGTCATCGGGATGGTCTTGCAGATAGGCCTTGACCAGCGTTTCGCCGCGCTGGGCCTGCTGCGCGTCGGGATGTGCCCAGCAGCTTTCGGCCAGCAGCAGGCGGTGCCGCGGGGGCAGCGGCACGTTCTGGCGTCCGCGCTCGATGTTGCGAATGGCGCGATTGAGGTGACCGGCATCCAGTTCCGCCTCGAACACCGACATGGCCACGCTGGCCAGCAGCTCCTGGTAGCTGCGCTCGCTTGCAGCGGATACCGGGCGGTCGCCGTTCGACGCGGCGACGGCCTCTGCGGACGGGGCAGAACTGGCCTGCGCATCCATTTCTGCGGCGAGTGCCGCGGTCACGATGGCGGGGGAGGGCGCCTGCGCGGTGGCGGCCTTGGCGAGGTCCTCCACCGCGCTTTCCGCCGCGCTCTCGACGGTCCCTTCTGGGGTCGTTTCTGAAGCGGCTTTTGAAGCGGCTCCAGAGGCGTTTGCTGCGGCCTCTGCAGCACTTGCCACAGCGCCCTCCACGCCGCTGTCGGATGCGGCTTCCAGGGCCCCTGCGATCACGACTGCGGCCACCGATCCCATGGTCGGCATTTCGACGACGGTGACGCCATCGCCATCGCCATCTGGTTTGGCCGGGTTGGGCGCTTCGCTGGCGGCCGCCGCGGTCACCGTCTCGGCGGGCGATGTCGGCGCAGCGACAGGGACTGCGCCCGGCTCCGCCGTGTCGCCAGCAGGCACAGCCACCACAGTGGGCGACGCGGGCGCAGCCATATCGTTTGCGGCGCTGCTCGCCTTCTCCGCGGCATGCCGCGCCACGGCCTTGTTGCCAGTGCTCACCCGCTCGGCCATGCGCCCCGCATTCGCATAGAAGGCGGAGAACTTCTTTTCGTCCACCGCGGCCTCATCGTGCAAGCGCTGCATCACCGTGACGAACGCCGCCGGGTCGACGCCCTTGCGCTGAAGTTCCTCGATGGCGAAGTCATCGGCCTCGGATTCGAGCGATTCCGAATAGCCGAACAGCGAGGTCTTGACCATGGCGTCGAAGCCGGTGGCCGACACGCGCCGGATGAAGTTGTCGGCCATGTTGTCGCGCAGCTTGCCGATCTGGGCCTGGAAGAAAGCCTTGCCCCCGTCGGCCAGCAGCATGTCCGGCGTGACCTGGAAGGACGACAGCAGGCCCACCGTGCCGATGAAGGAATTGGCGCGCACGGCGGCCTGGAACAGCACGTTCGCGCCGGCACCCACGCGGGCCGCGTAGACCGAGCGCACGGCATGGCGCTGCACCACGTGGGCGATCTCGCGCGCCAGCACGACCTGCAACTCTTCTTCCGTGTCAAGCCTCAGCAGCATGCCGGTGCTCAGGATCAGGTCCCCATTGGCGCTCGACACTGCCAGCACATCCGCGTTGTCGATCACATGAACGCGCAGGTGCGGGGCCCATTGCGGCCACTGCCGCGTCAGCACGGCATGCACCTTCTGCTGCAGGCCCAAGGTCGCGCCTTGGGGCTGGCCGCGCACGAACTGGCTGCGCGCCACCTCGGCCTCGTGCCAGATGCGCTCTTCCAGTTCGTCCGTGGGCTTCATGGTGGCCGGATCGCTGAAGGGCTCGTAGAAGAAGGCCTGGGCCGGCGCGCAGGCCATCGCGCCCAGCAGCACCATCACCGCCAGCCACCGCCGGGTGGGCCGGGGCCTCATGGCTGGGCTCCCGTTCCAACTGCCTTGCGGGCCGGCTTGCGCTCGGTCACGCTGCGCCGGAAATCGGTCAGCACCGCCTCGCCCATGGCCCTGACATCGTCATCGTTGGTCAGCGCCTTGCGTGTGGCCATCTCGCTGTCGAACATCTGGATGTCACCCGTGGCCATGTCGACCACACCGAGCACCACCGCCGCCGGCTGCGAGCTCAGCGACTCGCCCACGGGCAGCACCGCCGCGATCGTGTCCAACACCTTGCGCGAGGTGCTGCGGACCTTGTCCTTGCCGACGATGAAAATCGCCGTGTCGATCCGGGCCGCCCGGGCCACGTCGGCCATGCCGGCGCCCAGCGTGTAATCGAAGTAGCTGGCCTTGTCAGACCAGACATCGATGGCGTCCTCTTTGACCAGCAGCAACTGACTGACCATGGTGGCGAACAAAGCGCGGTGCTGCAGCACATCGTCCTGTTGCGCCTGGCTCAGTCCATCAAAGGGCACGAACTCGAAAGCCTTGTCCTTGCGCCCCAGCAGGTCGATCTGCTCGGCCAGCACCTTGGCGGCCTGGCGCTCGGCGGGCACCACCCGCTCTTCGGTCTTGCCGAAAGTGATCTCGGTGATCACGAAGTCCGCCGGCACCACGAGCACCCGTTTGGGCCCCTCCTGCGCGCGGCCCGCCAGCTCCGAGCGAACCAGACCGCGCGGCCCGCATCCACCCAGCACCAGGGCCAGGCACGCGCCCAGACCCCACCATGCCATCCGTCGACCCACCTGGGACCATCGCATCAAGAGGACTCCCTTTGCACAGCCAAAGTCATGGACATCGGCAGATCGCGCGGCGCCTTGAAGGAATTTGTAGCAATGCGTATCAAATTCGGACGCTGCGTGCCAGATCCCGCCCATCGCCGACCTTCGGCGGCGTCTTTTGTTCATCAGTGTCCGGGAGGGCGATGGGCACGGCAAGGCCCTAGGAGCGCACCCGGCGCGGGGCGGCCCCTGTGCTAGACTTTTGGTCTTCGCTTGCCCCATGCCCTGGTGGTGAAATTGGTAGACGCGCCGGATTCAAAATCCGGTTCCGAAAGGAGTGTCGGTTCGAGTCCGACCCGGGGCACCAACAGCCTGGCCAGACCGCCGCGCCGTTGAGGTCGAGCCGTTTAGGTTAGCCTGCGACAATCCACGGGTTCCCTCCCGTTTGATCGTTCCGCAGAAGATCCAGATGACCAGCAGCTATCCCACGCTCGAAGACGCCATCGGCAAGACACCGCTCGTGCGCCTGCAGCGCCTGCCCGGCGCTGAAAA
>CAYPUS010000262.1:0-256 GCA_964413815.1 uncultured Aquabacterium sp.
GATCGAGCGGCTCGTCGCCGCGCTGGGGTCCACCGACAGCGTGCAGCGCGAGTCGGCGGTGGCCGAAGAGCGCACGGCGAAAGAGGCCTGCAGGTTGTCGCCGGCCAGCTTGGCGAAGGCCTCGCGGATGGCCTTTTCGAGGTCGGCGGGGAAGGGCTGGGCCTCGACCCAGCCGCGGATCTCGGCGCCAGCGGCGGCCAGGGCGCGCACGTCTTCGGTGTCCAGCGTGGCCAGGCGGCGGCTGATGCGATCGGCC
>CAYPUS010000262.1:266-4856 GCA_964413815.1 uncultured Aquabacterium sp.
GCACCCCGTCCGGCAGTTGCGAGATCATCTCGCCGAGGCTTGCGTTCTTGCCGCCGACGACCTCGACGTCGGACATGCGCAGTTGTTCGAATGGCACGACCAGGGCGGTCGGCGCAAAGCGATCGGTCATACAAAGCTCCAGGATGGTGAAAAAAGCCGATTGCGTCCGCATGCGCGCGCAGGCCTTTTCGAGTATTTGTTGGCCTTTGCGGACACGAAGCCAGACACAGGTTGCTGGCCACGGACACGAGATGGACTGATTGTAGGGTCAGCCCTATGATCTCGGGTCCACAAAGTCTTTGGCCGGCCGGCGTTTGCCACACAACGCGGGGGCCATTCAAGGGGCACCCCTCCGATATGTCTGATCGAAGCGTCTTTTTCGTGTCCGATGGCACGGGCATCACCGCCGAAACCATGGGCAACTCCATCCTGGCCCAGTTCGCCATCAAGCCGCGCCACGTGCGCCGCCCTTTCATCGACACCGTCGACAAGGCCCATCAGGTGGTGCGCGAGATCAATGCCACCGCCTTGCGTGAAGGCAAGCGCCCCATCGTCTTCACGACGCTGGCCAACGACGAGGTGCTCGCCATCCTGAGGGGCTGCCAGGCCCGGGTCTTTGACGTGGTCAAGACCTTTGTCGAGCCGCTGGAGCAGGAGTTCGAGATGAAGTCCAACCACCGGGTTGGCCGCTTCAGCGATCCCAGCGTGGACCAGGAATACAACGACCGCATCGAGGCGATCAACTTCGCCCTGGAGCACGACGACGGGCAGTCCTCGCGCAGCCTGGAGATGGCGGACGTGGTGCTGGTGGGCGTGAGCCGCTGCGGCAAGACGCCGACCTCGCTGTACCTGGCCATGCAGCACGGTGTGAAGGCGGCCAACGTGCCCCTGATCCCGGAGGATTTCGACCGGGGCTTTCTGCCTTCGATGCTCAAGCCCTATCGCAAGAAGTGTTTCGGGCTGACCATCGATCCGGTGCGTCTGAGCCAGATCCGCAACGAGCGGCGCCCGGGCAGCAAATACGCCGCGCTCGAGAACTGCCGCATCGAGGTCAGCCAGGCCGAGGCGATGATGCGCCGGGAGGGCATCGACTGGCTGTCGTCCACGCACAAGTCGATCGAAGAGATCGCCACCACCATCCTGCGCGACATCCGCCCTGATCGGCTGATCTACTGACAAATGGCGAAAGCCAGGGGGCTATGGCGCGCGCTTGTCGGCGCTCGCGCTGCGGCCTTCGCCGTCATCGCCCTGGCTGTGCTGGGCCGCGTGCTTGATGAATTCGCCCAGGCGCTCAGACAACTGTTGCGCCGAAGTCAGGGCTTCCCGTGCCATCTCCCGGGCCTGATCCTGGGTCTGGATGGCCAGGCGGGCCAGTTCGGGTGTGTGCAGGTTCAGGGCGGTGCCCTTGATGTTGTGGGCCACCTTGGCCAGGGCGTCCAGGTTGCCGGCCGCGGTGGCCTGGTCCAGTTCGCGGTGGATGTCGCCGAGGGTGTTGCCCAGCATGCCGATCAGGCGGTCCAGGAGTTGCGGCTGGTCGCGGAAGTATTGCTGCATGGCCAGCCAGTCGCTGAGATCCTGCTTCATCGAAAGTGATTCCTGTGTGCTCGGGGCGGCAGCTTGCGCAGCGGGCCTGGATGGCGCCTGCGCCGCGGGGGCTGCATGTGCGGTAGGGGGCTTCTGGCCGGGGCGCTTGCGCGCATAACGGCGTATTTCTTCGACCAGAGTATCGAGCATGTAGGGCTTGGTGATGTAGCCCACCATGCCGACACGGCGGGCTTGTTGTTTGGCGGTATCGAAAGCGTGCGCCGTCAGGCCGATGATGGGCAGGCTCGGGGCGATGTGGCCCAGAGCCTGGGCGGTCTGGTAGCCATCCATCACCGGCATCTGGATGTCGCAGAGCATCACGTCGAAGGCCGAGGGGCCGTGCACCCGCACTTGCTCCAGGGCGTGGCCGCCGTCGAAGGCGAAGGTCACCATCGCGCCTTCCTGTTCGAGCATCTGGGCCAGCACCAGGCGGTTGACGGGGTTGTCCTCGGCGGCCAGCACATGCAGACCCTGCAGGCGCTGGGTCAGGCCGCTGGGCTCGCGCATCGGCCGGGTGCGCACGGCATTGAGCAGGCGGCTGGCGCTCAGGGGCCCGGTGATCACCGTCACGCTGCACTGGAGCGCATCGGGCAGCTCGATGCTGGCGCTGGCCGGTGCGCAGATCAGCAACTGCCGGCCGGCTGCGGCATGGCGCACCAGGGCATCAGGGTCCAGGCGGTCGAGCACATGGGATGCAATGACCAACACCTCGTCGAGCGTGTCGTCGTCGGGCAGTTTGTCGTCGTCGGTGACCTGGCAGCCGCGTGCGGTCAGGGCGGCGTTCAGCGACAGGCGTTCGTGCTCGGACAGACCGATCAGCGCCGTGCGCCGCAGCGGGCGGAAATCACCGGCCTCGGGCTTGCGCAGCGGAATGGTGACGGCGAAGGTGCTTCCTCGCCCGGGTTCGCTGCTGACGCTGATGCTGCCACCCATCATGTCGACCAGGCGCTTGGTGATGGCCAGCCCCAGGCCCGTGCCGCCGATTTGCGCCGGATGGCTGCCGTGCACTTGCACGAAGGGCTTGAACAGCTGGCTGATTTTCTCGGGTGTCATGCCGATGCCCGTGTCGCTGACGGTGATCTTCAGCTCAGGCGCCTGGTAATCGAGCCGGATGCTGACCTGGCCGGCTTCGGTGAACTTGATGGCGTTGGCCAGCAGGTTGAGCAGGATCTGCGACAGGCGGGTGGCATCGCCATGGCAGTACTGCGGCACGTCCGGGGCCTCGATGATGCTCAGGTGCAGGCCTTGGGCCTGGGCTTGCAGGGCCTTGAGGGCCACCACATGGTCCAGCACCTGGCCGAGGTCCATGCGCTCGCTGTGCAGACTGAGCTTGCCGGCTTCGATCTTGGAGAAATCCAGCACGTCGTTGACCAGGGTGAGCAGGTGCTGCGCCGAGTCGAGGATCTGCTCGAAGGTACGTGCGGACGGTGAGCCCTGGGCGTGGCGGGCGCCGAGTTGGGCCAGCCCGAACATGGCGTTCAGCGGGGTGCGGACCTCGTGGCTGATGTTGGCCAGGAACTCGCTCTTGGCGCGGTTGGCGGCATCTGCGGCCAGTTCGGCTTCCTTGGCCTGGCTGATGTCGAAGACGATCACGAGGAAGCCCTGCACGGTCCCATCGACGATGTCGGGCAGGTAGTGGGTCTCGCTGTAGCGGTAGCGCCCTGGCTGGCCCGGGATGGGGGTGCGGCGCTCGAAGCGCGGCGACTCACCGCGCAAGGCCGCCTCGATCTGCGGGCGGCTCTCCTCGTAGAGCGTGTCGCCAATGATGTCGCGCAAGTGGTGGTTGCGGATCTCTTCGGGCGGCCTGCCCAGCCACGCGATGTAGGCCTTGTTGGCAAAGCGGTTGACGAGGTCACGTGTCCAGTAGCCAACCAAGCCGGGGATGCCATCGAGGATGTTCTGCAGCAGACGTTCTTGTTCGGACAGGGCGACCGAGCGTTCGGTCACGCGCTGCTGAAGCGACTCCTGGAGCCGGTGGGCTTCCTGCTCGGACCGCTTGCGGCCCGTGATGTCCATGACGATGCCGGTATAGATGGGCGCGTCCCGGCCTTTGGGCTGCACGGGCTGGGCGCGCAGCATGAGCCACCGAACGGGGCCCAGTTGCGGGTGGGTGCGCCATTCGGCTTCGAAGGGCTGCCGGCGCTGGGCGGCCGCGCCCATGTTCTGCAGGGCCTTTTCGCGGTCCTCGGGGTGGACGCTGCGCAGCCAGCTGTCGTAGCCGGGCACGTCCTTACCCTTGTCCAGGCCATACAGGCCCCAGACTTCGTCCGACCAGTTGGTCACGTTGGTGTCCGGGTGCCACTCCCAGATGCCCGCCTGGGCCGCGGCCAGGGCCATTTTCAGGCCTTCTTCAGAGGGTCGGAAACGCGGAAACGCCCGCAGGCGTTCAGAGAGTGTCGACATAGGGCTCCCAGGTACTGCTTTGTTGTGAGGGAGCGCCAGGGGCGCTCCGCTTCATGACGAGGCAACAACGGGGCTCAGGACCTCTCGTGGTGGCGTACGCGTCGGCGAGCCCATGCCGATGACGGTTGACCTTACCGCTTTATGGGAGCCTTGGCAATGGACCGTGGCGGGGACGCCGCGGGTGGATTCCCCTTCGCGTGTCCCCCGGAATCCGCCAGGAAGATCAGCTTTGGTAGTCGCCGATCGGCACGCAGGAGCAGAACAGGTTGCGATCGCCGTGGACGTTGTCCACGCGCCCCACCGGCGACCAGTATTTCTGGCGCCGCAGGCTTGGCAGCGGATAGGCCGCCAGCTCGCGGCTGTAGGCGTGGGGCCATTCGGCCTTGAGCAGGCTTGCCGCCGTGTGTGGGGCGTTCTTGAGCGGGTTGTCGTCCTGCGGCAGCTCGCCCTTTTCGATCAGGCGGATCTCTTCGCGGATGGCGATCATGGCGTCGCAGAAGCGGTCCAGCTCGGCCTGCGATTCGCTCTCGGTGGGCTCGACCATCAAGGTGCCGGCCACCGGGAAGCTCAGCGTGGGCGCGTGGAAGCCGTAGTCGATCAGGC
>CAYPUS010000263.1:0-4835 GCA_964413815.1 uncultured Aquabacterium sp.
GCCGTGGCCGCGCGGGCCCTTGCCGGGACCGCCATGACCATGGGCCGGGCCACCGTGGCGGGGGGGCGGTGCATGGTGGTGCACCTTCGGCGGCCGACGATGGTCGTAATGGGCGTGGCCGTTGTCACGCACGAAGTAGACGGGCTGGCCGCAGGCGCTGTAGCGGTCACAGTAGCGCGACCAGTTCTTCGAATGGCCGGGCGGAACGCGCAGGTAGATGGGGCGGCGTTTGACCGCGATCGGCGTCTGATGAACGATGATGGGCTGCTGGTAGATCACGGGCGGCGGTTGGTCGCCGATGTCGATGCGGCCATAGAAGCCGGGCTGACCGATGCTGACGCTCACACCGACGCGGGGTTCGGCGGCATGGGCGGCGGCACCGCCCAGCAGCGACGCGGTGGCAACCGCGGCGGCGAAGAAGCGGGAGAGGGTGGAGGAAGCTTGTTGACGTGTGGTCATTAGGGGTCCTGCTGTTGGGGCGCATGCCCGAGAGTGGCGATTCTGCCCTGCATCAGCAAGGCAGCCGACTTGTCGTGGGGACCGGGTCCCGACACGGCAGATGGCCAAAGGCCCTCATGGTTACCAAAACGGGGCAGCGCCGGACGGGGATGACACCTTGCGCGTCACACCATGAAAAAAGCGGCCCTGGAAGGCCGCCTTTACTTTTCAGAAACCTGAAAACGCTGGGAGGGGATCAGTAGCCGCCGCCGTAGCCGCCGCCATTGCCGCGACCACCACCGCCGTAACCGCCGCCGTCGCCACCACGGCCACCGCCGTAGCCGCCTTCGCGGCGACCGCCGCCGAAGCCGCCACCACCGCCGCCGCCTTCACGGCGACCACCGCCGTAGCCGCCGCCGCTGTTGCCACCACCGTAGGGGCTGCGGAAGCCAGCAGGACGCTCTTCACGAGGACGGGCCTCATTCACGACAACGGCGCGACCGGCAACAGGCTGACCATTCAGACCATTGATGGCGGCCTGCGCTTCAGCGTCAGAGCTCATTTCGACGAAACCGAAGCCCTTGGAGCGGCCAGTTTCACGGTCCATCATGACCTTGGCGGAGCTCACGCCCCCAAATTGCGAGAACGCATCCTGCAGATCCTGATCACGCACGCTGTAGGCGAGGTTGCCTACGTAAAGTTTGTTGCCCACGAGAGAGCCCCTTTCAAAGTAACCATGTGGAGCTTCAACCCATCAGGACCCATTCCAACGACGGTGCCGCTACCAGACACAGACCAAACCATTATGGTGGATGCACGCACATTCAGCCAGACTTTTCAACCCTTATTTGCGCAGCGGTGTCAACCATCTGCGCGCGGTGTTGCTCACTTTCCTCAAATTTCTCTAGGGGCTAGCCCCTATCATCGGTGCTCATTTCGTCCGCTAATCCGGCGGACTCACGTTTGCCATCCCATGTCCGAATCTCCCGAACCCTCCTTGGGCGCGTCGCCCCGTTTCGACTGGTGGCAAGCCTTGATCCGCGTGCTCTCCAGCGTCGAGGCTGTCCGGGATGGCCGGGCGATGTACCTGCTGCTGGGCACTTTTTCGGCCGCCGGCCTGTTGGCGGCTTCCGCACAAGCCTCTTTTGGGCGTGGCGCCATGAACTGGGCGATCGGGGAGGGTGCCGCCGCCTTGTTCGTGGCTTTTTATGGCGCCAGTGCCGCGGGGCTGGTCCTGATGGACCGGGCGATGGGCCTGCCGCCGCGTGAGCTGCGCGACGCCGTGCGCGACGCGCTGGGCATCGGGCACCGGATGCTGGTGGCGCTGGCCGTGATGGCGCTGGCCATCTCCGCGGTCGGGGCGGTGCTGCTGGGCCTGTACTGGCTGTGCGCCTTGCCCAAGGTCGGGCCCTGGTTGTTCGGGCTGGTCGTGCCCACGACCGTGGTGGTGCTCGGCCTGGTGTCGATGGCGGGTTTGGCGGTCGTGGCGCCCCTGACCGGCCCGACCGTCTGGGCGGGGGCCTCGTCCTGGCAGGCAGTGCGCACCCTGTTCCATCTGATTCGCGATCGTCTGCTGCAAGCAGGTGTGCTCGTTGCCGCGCTGAGCCTGGCCACGGCCCTGGTCGGCGCGGCGATGAGCGCCTTCATCCTGGTGGGCGGCCGTGTGATGGCCGAGGCCTCGATCTTGATGCTGGGCGTCGACGTCAAGCCTGAGGTGCTGATGGCGGGCCTGTTCGGCTACGGCCTGGGCAACATCAATGCCGCGGGCATCCCGGTGAGCGCCTACCCCTTCATCCGCGCGGCCACGATCGGCGGGGGAGTGGTGTTCGCGCTGGCGCTGGTGCTGCCGACGCTGGTGTACCTGCGCGGCGTCTGCGAGGTCTACCTGGCACTGATGGCCCGCGATCGGCTCGAGTTGCATGCCGGGGGCGCGGCCCGCGAGCGGGCGCTCGCGCGGGAGGTGGGCCAGCCATGAGCGGCGTCCTGTTGCATGCGGGCGGCCCCTGCCCCTGCGGCCGCCCGCTGCCGTACGCGCAGTGCTGCGGCCGTTACCACGCCGGGCCGCTGGCATGGCAGGCGCCCGATCCCGAATCGCTGATGCGCTCCCGGTATGCCGCTTTCGTCCTGGATGAGCGCGCCTACCTGCTGGAGACCTGGCATCCCTCTGAAAGACCGCCCCTGATCGAGCCGCCCGAGCCGGGCCTGAAGTGGCTGGGCCTGGAGGTGCGCCGTGCCGAGATGCTGGGCCCGGACCGCGGCCTGGTCGAATTCGTCGCCCGCAGCAAGCTGGGTGGGCGGGCCCACCGGCTGCACGAGCGCAGCCTTTTCGTGCGCGAAAACGGACACTGGTTCTATCTGCACGCCCAGCCTTGAGTTGATGTGGCGCAAGCCGGCGTGAACAAACGCCGCATTGGCCCCCCTCATGCGCGGGGTTCAACGTGTTCCGGAAGGGCTTCCCCGGGCGACAGGAAGCAGGCATTGGCCCTATGGTGGAGCCCGTTGACAGTCACAACAAAACGGGCACAGACCAACCATGTTCGACCTCGAAAAGCTCAGCGTCATCCAGATCATGATGGGGATCATGGGGGCGTCGGCCGTGGTGATCACGGCCATGGAAGGTGTGGCGATCTCGCGCGCCAGGGGGCAGAAGGCCTATGACTGGCGCGCGTTCTGGACCACGGTGCGCATCAACCTGCTGCGCGTGGCGGTCGAGGCGATTCCCATGGGCGCGGTCATGGGCGTGGCCCTGCCTTTCGGCGCCTGGATGTACGAGCACCGCGTGTTCACCGTGCCGATGGACACCTGGTGGGGCTGGGTGGCGATGTTCTTCTGCACCGAGTTTTTCTATTACTGGCTGCACCGCACCGGTCACCGGGTCCGCTGGTATTGGGCCTCGCACGCCATTCACCATTCGGGCAATCAGTACAACCTGGCCGCGGCCTTCCGCCAGTCGGTCACGGGCAAGGTCTCGGGTGGCTTTGTCTTCTTCGCGCCGCAATGCCTGCTGGGCTTCTCGCCCGATGCGGTGCTGCTGTCCTACGGCTTCAACCTGGTCTACCAGTTCTGGATCCACACCGACATGATCGGCAAGCTGGGCCCGCTTGAAGGCATCCTGAACACGCCTTCGGCCCACCGTGTGCACCATGCCGCCAACGTCGAATACCTGGACTGCAACTATGGCGGCACCATCTTGCTGTTCGATCGCCTGTTCGGCACCTACGTGCCCGAGAAGGACGACGTGCCCATCCGCTATGGCCTGGTCAAGGCGCTGACCACCTACAGCGCGGTCAAGATCTGCTTCTTCGAATGGGGCAACATCTTGCGCGATGTCTGGCATGCCCGCAGGCTGCGCGATGCGCTGGGCTATATGTTCGGGCCGCCCGGCTGGGCCCCGGATGGCAAGGGCCTGACCACCGAAGACCTGCGCCGCGAGATGCAGCGTCTGACGGGCTCGCCCACAGGCGTGCCGCCGGAGGCCCTGCTCGACGGCAAGATGCCGCGCGGCGCGGACGCCTCGGCGCTCACGGATGACGAGTCGCCTGCTCCAGTTGGCTGAGCCAACGCATGGCCTGTTCGCGGCGGTCGCCACACATTTCCTGACTGGGTCGAAGTGAGCCGCAGACAGCGGGGCGTTCGGGCAGGCCAAAGAGCTTGCAGCGCAGGGCTTCGTCCAGGTGGGGGCAGGGCATGCCGGCAGGCTTGCCATGAGGCAGGCCCGGCATCGGGGAGGAAATGGAAGGTGCGGTGCAGCAGGCTGCGCAACCGGGTCGACAAAGCATAAGGCTCCTGATTCAGGAGCCTTGACTTTATACGCACTTGGAATCCGGGCCTGGGGAGGTGAAAGGGCGCGGGGACGAGCCCCGTGCCGCTGTCATCTGGAGAGAAGGAACCCTGTTTTCGTTTTTGGTGATGACAGCGAATGAAAACCAGTTTAGAGCGCATCGGGCCGGCCTGCCACCCCTAATTTCATCAATAGGGTGAGCCCAGGCGCCCGCAGGCTTGGCGCTCCCGCCCTTCACCCGGGGGAAAGTGCCGCCCGCGGGCAGCCCTGCGAAGCCGTGGGGAACCCGATCTCAGTACAATGGAAGGTTGCTTAAAAATAGGGCAGCGGCCGGCTTGTGCGCGGTGGCTGCCATGGGTGTTTCGCCATGCTTTATCCCAAGGAATTCGACGTGATCGTGGTCGGCGGCGGCCATGCCGGCACCGAGGCCGCGCTCGCCGCTGCCCGCATGGGCTGCGCCACGCTCTTGCTGACCCACAACATCGAGACCCTGGGGCAGATGAGCTGCAACCCCTCGATCGGTGGCATCGGCAAGGGCCACCTGGTCAAGGAGGTGGACGCGCTGGGTGGCGCCATGGCCGCGGCCACCGACGAGGGCGGCATCCAGTTCCGCATC
>CAYPUS010000264.1:0-2768 GCA_964413815.1 uncultured Aquabacterium sp.
ATGTGCTTGCGCGCGATCTTCATCGAGGTGCGGGGCCAGATGTAGTCGGAGCCGACCAGGAAGTAGGTCTTGGCCTTCTTCTCCTTGGATGCCCAGTCCAGGCCCCAGATGATCTGCTGCGTGGCTTCCTGGCCGGTGTAGATCACGTTCTTGGACTGCTCCAGGCCTTCGTAGAAGGTGGGGTAGTAAAGCAGGCCGTTTTCCTTCTCGAAGATGGGCAGCACGGCCTTGCGCGATGCCGAGGTCCAGCAGCCGAAGACGGCCGCCACGCGGTCGTTGACCAGCAGCTTCTTGGACTTCTCGGCAAACGTGGGCCAGTCGGAGGCACCGTCTTCCTTGATCACCTTGATCTTGCGGCCCAGCACGCCGCCCATGGCGTTGATCTGGTCGATGGCCAGTTGTTCGGCCTGGATCGAGCCCGTTTCCGAGATCGCCATCGTGCCGGTGGCCGAGTGCAGCTGGCCGACGACCACCTCGGTGTCGGTGACGGCCAGCTTGGTCTTGTTGACGGCCGAGGTCGCGGGGGCTGCGCCGTAGCTCAGCCCCGTGATGCCCATCAGGGGGACGGCGCCCAGGCCTTGCAGCACGGCACGGCGCTTGCGGGACAGTGACTTGTTTTCATTCCGATCGTTCGACATGGGAAAAGGCTCCTTGCACAAAAACGGGTTGCCCGTGCCGCGCCGTGGTGCATGGCTATGAGTTCCTGTCCCGCGCCTTGCACCACACTTCGCGGCCTTGGACGCAACAGTACGGATGCCCGGGTTTTCCTTGAATACGTCAATTAACGTAGGAGCTGCGCACAAGCGCGGCAGGGTGCCTCTGGCGCGAGCCGCGCCCTGCATTCAAGGGGGGTGCACGTGGATCGCTTCTTGCAACCCCGCCGGTCCATGTGATCAGCGGAGCCATCCGTGTCCGTAGCCCGGCAGAAGATCTTTCGCATCAGGCGTGAATACAACTCCTGGGTCGCCAACGAGACCCTGGAGGACTACGCCCTGCGCTACACCCCACGCACCTTTCGCAAGTGGAGCGAGCTGCGTGTGGCCAACACGGCCTTCGGCGCGGTGTCCTTCCTGGCGCTCGAAGCCATCGGCGGCGCCATCGCGCTGAACTACGGCTTCACCAATGCGCTGTGGGCCATCCTGGTGGTGGGCCTCATCATCTTCCTGACCGGGCTACCCATCAGTTACTACGCGGCCAAGTACGGCGTGGACATGGACCTGCTCACCCGCGGCGCAGGCTTCGGCTACCTGGGCTCCACCCTGACCTCGCTGATCTATGCGAGCTTCACCTTCATCTTCTTCGCGCTGGAGGCGGCCATCATGGCCCTGGCCATCCAGATGGTGTTCGGTTGGTCGCTGCCGGTGTGCTACATCGCGTCCTCGCTGGTGATCATCCCGCTCGTCACGCACGGCATCACGCTGATCTCGCGGCTGCAGACCTGGACGCAGCCGGTGTGGTTCTCGCTGTGGATCTGTCCCTTCATCTTCGTGGCCTTCAAGAACCCCGAGGCCTACACCGCCTTCACCACGCTGACCGGGCGCAGCACCGGGCACAGCGAGTTCGACCTGACCGCCTTCGGACTGGCCGCCACGGTGGCGTTTTCGCTGGTGGTGCAGGTGGGTGAGCAGGTGGACTTCCTGCGCTTTCTGCCCGAGAAGACCCGCGCCAACCGCCTGCGCTGGTGGACGGCGGTGCTGGTGGCCGGCCCGGGCTGGGTGATCCCCGGCATGCTCAAGATGCTGGCGGGCGCCTTCCTGGCCTTCCTGGCGCTGCAGCACGAGGTGCCGGTGGACAAGGCGGTGGAGCCGACGCAGATGTACCTGGCCGCCTTCAGCGAGGTGTTCTCTTCGCCGGCCTGGGTGCTGGGCGCGACGGTGGTCTTCGTGATCATCTCGCAGGTCAAGATCAATGTGACCAATGCCTATGCGGGCTCGCTGGCCTGGTCCAATTTCTTCGCGCGCCTGACGCACAGCCACCCGGGGCGGGTGGTCTGGCTGGTGTTCAACGTCACCATTGCCGTGCTGCTGATGACGCTGGGCGTGTTCGGCGCGCTCGAGCACGTGCTGGGGCTCTACAGCAATGTGGCCATCGCCTGGGTGGGCGCGCTGGTGGCGGATCTGGTCATCAACAAGCCGCTGGGCTGGTCGCCCAAGGGCATCGAGTTCAAGCGCGCGCACCTGTATGACCTCAACCCGGTCGGCCTGGGCGCCACCCTGCTGGCGGCCACCATCGCCGTGGCGGCGCATGCCGGGGCGCTGGGTGAGGTCTTCGTGCCCTGGTCGTCCTTCATCGCGCTGGGCATCGCGATGCTGACGGCGCCCCTGCTGGCCTGGGCCACCCAGGGCCGTTACTACCTGGCGCGCCGGCCGCGGGCCGCATGGAAGCCGGGGCAGCTGGTGCAATGCTCGGTGTGCGAGAACCACTTCGAATCGGAGGACATGGCCATGTGCCCGGCCTACGATGCACCGATCTGCTCGCTGTGCTGCACGCTGGAGTCGCGATGCCACGACCGCTGCAAGAGCCGCTCGCGCGCGGCCGAACAGGTCTCGGACGCCTTGATGACGGTGCTGCCCGTGTCGCTGTCGCGCCGCGTGAACTTCCGCGTGGGCCACTACCTGGTCGTGCTGCTGTCGATCATCACGACCGGACAGATCTTCACCGAGCCGTACCTCCTCACCGGCGGCGGCCCCAACGGGGCGTCGATGACCCCGTCGTTGCTGATGTACCAGAAGGGCATCCAGCAGGGGCAGCCCGACATCGCCGCGGCG
>CAYPUS010000264.1:2778-4822 GCA_964413815.1 uncultured Aquabacterium sp.
GTCGATCGCGGCCATGCTGGGCTTCGTGCTGGGCGTGGTCTATTACCAGGAGGGCGTGGTGCAGCCCACGCTGGGCGAGGTCACCGTGACCCCGCACGGCATGCTCGACGGGCCCTTCATCAAGGTCTATGCGTTGATGCTGCTGGCTGCGGCCGTGTGTGCCTGGTGGGTGGTGCTCGCCTCCGAGAGCCGGCGCATGGCGCAGGATGATTCCAACCGCCAGAACCAGTTGCTGCAGCTGGAGATCGATGCCCACCGCCGCACCGATGCCGCCTTGCAGCAGGCCAAGGAGCTGGCAGAGGCCGCCAACCAGGCCAAGACGCGCTATGTGGCGGGCATGACGCACGAGCTGCGCACGCCGCTCAACAGCATCCTGGGTTATGCGCAGATCCTGATGAAGGATGCACCCCCTGATGGCAAGAAACGTTCGGCCCTCACCACGATCCAGCGCAGCGGCGAGCACCTGATGGGACTGATCGATGGTCTGATGGACCTGGCGCGCATCGAGGCCGGGCGCCTGCGGCTGGAGTCGGCGCCGGTGCCCTTGCCCGAGTTCCTTGAAGACGTCTCGCGCATGGTGCAGCCGCAGGCCGAGGCCAAGGGCCTGGACTTCCGCCTGGAGAGCCGGGGACGGGTGCCCGCCTGGGTACAGGCCGATGCCAAGCGCCTGCGCCAGATCCTGCTGAACCTCTTGGGCAATGCCGTGCGCTTCACCGAAAAAGGCGCCATCACCTTGCGCCTGGATGCGCGGCGTGAGGTGCTGCGCTTCGAGGTGAGCGACACCGGCATCGGCATCGCGCCGCAGGATCTTGAACGCATCTTCCTGCCCTTCGAGCGCGGCAGCGGCGGCCGGCGCAGCAGCGAGCCGGGCACCGGCCTGGGCCTGACCATCACCCACCTGCTGACCGAGCTGATGGGCGGCGAGCTCAGCGTGCAAAGCACGATGGGGCAGGGCAGCACCTTCAGCGTGCGCCTGTACCTGAGCGAGATCCCCGCGCCCCAGGCCAGGCAACTGCAACAGGAGGGCAGGCCCGGCCTGCGCAGCGAACAGCTGCTGCAGCAGCCCATCACCGGCTACCTGGGGCCGCGCCGGCGTCTGCTGGTGGTCGACGACCAGCCCATCCAGCGCCAGATGCTGGCCGGCATGCTGCTGCCCCTGGGCTTCTCGCTGCGTGAGGCGGCCAGCGGCAGCGAGGCCCTGGAGAGCGTGCGAGACAGCTGCCCCGATGCCGTCCTGCTGGACATCTCGATGGACGACATGGATGGCTGGCGCACGGCACGGGCCATCCGCGATGCCGGCTTCGCCGATGTGCCCATCATCATGGTCTCGGCCAATGTGTTCGAGAACCGGCCGGAGAACCTGGCCGCCGCGCAATGCCAGGCCTTTGTGGGCAAGCCGGTGATGGAGTCGGAACTGCTCGACACCCTGGCCCGGCACCTGGGCCTGGAATGGGTGACCGGCAGCAGCCTGCCGCGCTTGGCTGGCCCATCTCAGCCCTTGCCCCAGGCGCTGGCGCCGCTGCCACACGACGCCGCCTGGGAACTCGAGCGCCTGGCGCGCAAGGGCCATGTGCAGGCCCTGCGCGAGGCGCTCGACGACTGGTGCCGCGCCGCGCCCGAACACGAAGCCCATTGGCACTGGCTGCGCCAGCGGATCGAGCAGTTCGAACTCGACGCCGTCGCCGCCCACCTCACCCCTTACCTCGCACCTTGTCTGGAGGATCCGCTCGATGAAGCCAATGCCTGACGCCGCCACACCCGCCCATGAGGGCACGGTCCTGGTGGTGGACGACGCGCCCGACACCCTGCGCATGCTGTGCGATGCGCTGGCACAAGAGGGCTATGTCGTGCTGGTCGCCCGCGATGGCGAGCAGGCCCTGGCACGCCTGGGCGTCGTCACGCCCGATGCGATCCTGATGGACGCGGTGATGCCGGGCCTGACCGGCTTCGAGACCTGCCAGCGCATCAAGGCGCATGCGGACTGGTCCGCCATCCCGGTGATCTTCATGACCGCGCTCTCCGATTCGGTGGACAAGGTGAAGGG
>CAYPUS010000265.1:0-4456 GCA_964413815.1 uncultured Aquabacterium sp.
CCACGCCATCGTGCGTGAACACCTCCATCAGCAAGGCGCCATCGACCTTGAAGGGGATGATGTGCACCCGTTCGACGCCACCCTCGCTGGCCTTGACCGCGTGCTGCAGATAGAAGGCCGTGTCGGTGGGTTGCAGCGGGTTGGGCAGGGCGGCCAGCAGGCGCTTGGCGTCCGCCAGCGCCAGTTCCTGGTCGATCTCGACATCGGGGTCGTGCTGCCTGGCTTCCAGTTCAACCGCCTTGGCGGGGTCGGCGACGATGCTTTGCAGGATGCCGCGCACCTCGGTCACGAAGATGAGCTTGTCAGCCTGCAAGGCGATGGCGGCGCTGGTCGCCACGTCTTCCATGCTGAGGTTGAAGGCTTCGCCCGTGTGCGAGAAGCCGAAGGGCGAGAGCATGACCATGGCGCCCGTGTCGATGGCGCGGCGCACGGCCATCGCATCGATCTTGCGCACCAGGCCGGTGTGCATGAAGTCCACACCATCGACGATGCCCACGGGCCGCGCCGTCACGAAATTGCCCGAAATCACCCTGACCGAGGCGCCGGCCATGGGCGTGTTGGGCAAGCCCAGCGAGAAGGCGGCTTCGATTTCATAGCGCAACTGGCCCGCGGCCTCCTGGGCGCAGTCCAGCGCGATTTCATCGGTGATGCGCATGCCGTGGCTGAACTTGGATGTCTGGCCCTTGGCGCGCAGTTGCTCTTCGAGCTGCGGCCGAAAGCCGTGGGCCAGCACCACGCGGATGCCCATGGCCTGCATCAGCGCCAGGTCCTGCACGAAGCTGCCGAGCTTGCCTGCCGCGATCAGCTCACCCGAAAGACCCACGACAAAGGTCTTGCCTCGGTGCGCATGGATGTGCGGTGCGACGGAGCGGAACCAGGGCACGAAGGTGTGGGGAAAGACCAGGTCCATGAGGGTGCGATACAGCGAAGGAGGGGGAAAGCGGGCATCCGGCTGCGGCCGCGTGCGCAGGCGTAATGGTACGTGAAGGGGCAGGCGCTTTACAGGGGCGCCCTGCGGTGGAACCAGGGGCGCGCTTCTTCCAGTTGGGCCGCCAGTTGCAGCAGCAGGGCCTCGGCGTTGACCGGGCCCACGAACTGCACGCCCAGCGGCAGGCCCTCGGGGGTCCAGTACAGCGGCACCGACATGGCCGGGCGGCCCGTCAGGTTGGCCAACTGGGTGTAGGGCGTCCAGGCCAGGTTCTTCAGCGCCACCTTGTCGAAGTGCGGCAGCTTGCGCACCACGCCGAACAGCCCCAGCGCGGAGAGCACCTTGTTGGCCAGGTGCAAGGCCGGGGGCGTGTCCAGCGCGCCGATGGGCAGCGGTGGGGCGCTGACGGTGGGCGACAGCCACAGGTCGAACTCGGCATGAAAGCGGCTCAGCGCCAGCGTGTGGTGGTGCCAGCGGTCCAGGCAGGTCATGAGCTCGGGGGCGGTGACGGTGTGCCCCATGGCGGCCATCACCTGCGTGTCGGCTTCGAAGTCGGAGCGTTTCAGGCCCTCGAGCCGGCCCAGTCCATCCACCAGTGCGGCCTGGGCCGCGAACCAGGCCAGCAGGAAGTCGGACGAGAGCTGGGGCCCGTCGAAGGGCAGAGGCACGGCTTCGACATGGTGGCCCAGCGAGGTCAGCAGGCGCGCGGCATCTTCCACAGCCGCCACGGCTTGCTTGTCGACGGGGGTGCCGGTGGGCGCATCGGTGGTGAAGCCGATGCGCAAGGGGCGAGGTGGCCGCTGCATTGCCGAGAGGTAGGACTCGGTCGGGGGCGGCATCCAGTAAGGGGCGTGGGGCTCGGGCCCCTGAAGAATGTCCAGCATGGCGGCGCTGTCGCGCACACTGCGCGAGACCACACCCTGAACCGCGGCGCCGAACAGGCCTTCCGCAGCCAGGGGGCCGATGGACACGCGGCCGCGGCCGGCCTTGAAACCGAACAGGCCCGTGGCCGAGGCCGGGATGCGGATCGAGCCCCCACCATCGCTGGCCGCCGCCACTGGGACGATGCCTGCGGCCACCGCCGCTGCCGAGCCGCCGGACGAGCCGCCCGCCGTGCGGCCGGTGTCCCAGGGATTGCGGGTGGGCCCGAAGGCGCTGGGCTCGGTGACATTCTTGGCGCCGAACTCCGGCACATTGGTGGCCCCGAAGATCACCAGGCCAGACGCTTCCCAGCGCTTGACCGCGTCGCTGGTGAAATCGGCCGGCTGGTGCATGCGTTTGGCCACGCCCCAGCTGCAAGGCACGCCTTGCCATTCCTGGAACAGGTCCTTGAGCAGGAAGGGCACGCCCGCAAAAGGCTGCGTCTTGGGATCGAAGCCCTGCTTCAGGCGCTGGCGGGCCCGGTCGTCATAACGGCGCACGACGGCATTGATGCGGCCATTGACTTCGTCGGCCCGAGAAGTCGCCATATTGAGTAATTCTTCGGGTAAAAGGTCGCCTTTTTGGACCAATTTCGCCAAACTCAAAGCATCGTGCTCGATATAATCTGTGTATTGCATGTGGAAATGATCGCCTATTTTTCGACCCAAATTTGGGACGGGCGCCACGCGCAGCTCCGTTGACGCACCCAATTCAATAAAAGCCTTGAATCACATCGTCGATACGCTTGAGCGTGAAGTAGTAACAACCCAGGCAGATCGAACGAGGCCGCAGCGATCCGGTCGCGTGCGCATGCGCGTCAATCTTCCTGTCACGCAGCACGAATATGCCTTCCCTTCGGGCGTCACCCTGGTTTCGGTGACGGATACCAAAGGGCGGATCACCTATTGCAACGACGCCTTCATCGAGGTCAGTGGTTTCTCCAGGGCGGAGTTGTTGGGGCAACCCCACAACATCGTGCGCCACCCCGATATGCCGCCCGAGGCCTTCCGCGACATGTGGGAGACGATCCAGACCGGCGTGCCCTGGACGGGGGTGGTCAAGAACCGCCGCAAGAATGGCGACCACTACTGGGTGCAGGCCAACGCCGCGCCGATGATGCATGGCGACCGCATTTCGGGCTTCCTGTCTGTGCGCACCCAGCCCAGCCGCGAGGCCATCGCGGCCGCCGAAAAGCTCTATGCGGAAATGATGAAGGAGGCCGAACGTGGCCGCCTCGTGCATGTGCTCAAGAAAGGGCAGGTGCTCAAACGCAACTGGCTGGGACGCTTGCGCGCGCTGCGCCATCCCAAGCTGTCTGCGAAGTTGTTCGGTGTGCAGTCGGCCGCCATTGCCGCCGTCGCCACGCTGGCTTCGCTGGGTCTGCCCTGGCCTGCGACGGCCTTGCTGTCCTTGCTGGCCTGCGGGGGCGTGACCTGGGCCAGCTGGCGCCTGGCCGTGCAGCCCATGCAGGCGGTGCTGCGCGATGCCCACCGCATGGCCGCTGGTGATCTGAGCCACGACATGGGCGAGGGTGCCCGTGGCATGGTCGGCGAGTTCCAGCAGGCGCTGATGCAGATGTCGCTGAACCTGCGGACAGTGGTGGGCGACACGCGCACGGAAGTGCGCCGCGTCTATGAGGGCTCCCTGGAGATCGCCGAGGGCAACCAGGAGCTGTCGGCTCGCACCGAATCGCAGGCCAGCAGCCTGCAGCAGACCGCGGCCTCGATGGAGCAGATCAACGGGACCGTGATGCAAAGTGCCGCGGCCGCGCAGCGTGGCATGACGATGGCCCTTGAAACGGCCGACATCGCCCGGCGCAGCCACGAGGCGGTGCAGGCCGTGTCGGACACGATGGCCGGCATTTCGGAATCATCGCGCCGCATCGAAGAGATCATCCAGGTCATCGAAGGCGTGGCCTTCCAGACCAATGTGCTGGCCCTGAATGCCGCCGTCGAGGCAGCGCGCGCCGGTGAGTCCGGCCGGGGCTTTGCGGTGGTGGCGGCGGAGGTGCGGGCCCTGTCGCAGCGCACATCGCATGCGGCCGGCGAGATCAAGCAGCTCATCCAGGACTCGGCCAAGCAGGTGGCCGAAGGCGAGGTGCGCAGCGCCGAGGCGCGCGAGCGCATGGACGAGGCGCTGCGGTCCGTCGACTCGGTCAAGTCCATGCTCGAAGAGATCAACCTGACCGCATCCGAGCAGCAGGCTGGCATCGCCCAGATCAACGAGGCGGTCAACCACATGGACACCATCACCCAGCAGAACGCGGCGATGGTCGAGCAGCTGGCGGCGGCCGCCAAGTCGCTGCAGGAGCAAGTGGGCTCGGTCATGGGCTCGATGGGGCTGTTCCGTCTGGACGAAGACGAGACCACCGTGGCCGAGATCGACGCGGTCGCCCTGCGCAAGGCCTTCCGTTAAAATCGCCGGTTCGGCCCGACACCCTGGGCCCCGGCGCGCGTGTGATCGCGCGCGCGATTGCATGCCTCCTCAGAACCCCGCGGCCATCACCTTTCCCGAATCTCTGCCGGTCAGCGCCCGGCGGGAGGAAATCGAGGCCGCCTTGCGCGCCCACCAGGTCATCATCGTCTGCGGCGAGACCGGTTCGGGCAA
>CAYPUS010000265.1:4466-4805 GCA_964413815.1 uncultured Aquabacterium sp.
TGTGAACCTGTGCCGAGAAGCGATAATCGCGGCCTGTCCGTGCCCGTGATCGAATTTCCCGAATCCCTGCCCGTCAGCGGCAAGCGCCACGAGATCGAGGCCGCGCTGCGCGCGCACCAGGTGGTCATCGTCTGCGGCGAGACCGGTTCGGGCAAGACCACCCAGTTGCCCAAGATCGCGCTGACCATGGGGCGTGGCGGATGGGGGCAGGTGCGCGAGCCAGGCAAGCGTCCGCGCTTGATCGGCCATACCCAGCCGCGCCGCATCGCCGCCTCCAGCGTGGCCAAGCGCATTGCGGAAGAACTCAACACCCCGCTGGGTGAGGTCGTCGGCTACAAG
>CAYPUS010000266.1:0-4801 GCA_964413815.1 uncultured Aquabacterium sp.
ACCTGACCAGGCCGGATCAGCTGCGCATTGCCCAGGCTGTCACGGTGCATCACCGCGCCTTCGATCATCCAGGTGAAGGTCTGCAGGCCGATGTGCGGGTGCTGCCCCACATGCATGCCCTGCCCCGCCGCGAAGCTCACCGGGCCAGCATGATCGAGGAAACACCAGGCGCCGACCATGCGCTGGTGGCGATCAGGCAGCGCACGGCGCACCACCAGGCCACCGCCGAGCTCGGCGCCGCGGGCTTCGATGCGGACGATGGACGAGGGCGGGGTCATGGTGGCGTGGCTCCTTGAAAAGCGGGGGACCGGTCAGCCAGTATGGCGCAAGGCCAGCCCGGCAAAGGTGATTCCCATCCCGGCCCACGCTATGCTGATCGGCCTGCCGTACGCTTGACGCCCATGACACGTTTGCCACGCCGCCTCATCCCGCCCGCGCAACGCGCCACCGCGCTGCTTGCCGCCCTGTCCTTGTTGGCCCTGGTCACCCTGAGTGGCTGCGCCTCCGATCCGCCTGCGCAGCCACGGGCTGCCACAGCGCCCGCCACCGCGGCGGCGGCGCCCTCTGCACCGACTGCCGCCGAGGAACTGGCCATCGAGCAGCGCTTCGCACTGTGGATCGAGCGCATGCGGGAGATGGCCCGCGCCGCCGGCATCGACGAGGCGACGCTGCACAGCGCCTTCGATGGCGTGCAGCTGCGGCACCGCGCCATCGAGCAGGACCGCAGCCAGCCTGAATTCACGCGCACCTTCTGGGATTACCTGGAAGGCGTGGTATCGCCCCAGCGCGTGGCCAACGGACAAAGCCGCCTGGCCGAGTTGCGCAACGAGGCGGATGCCGCCACCGCGCAGTACGGCGTGCCCGGCCCGGTGCTGATGGCGGTGTGGGGCATCGAGAGCAACTACGGCAGCAACTACGGCAATGTGCCCGTCATCGACGCCCTGGCCACGCTGGGCTTCGAGGGCCGGCGCGAAGCCTGGGCGCAGGGCGAACTGCTGGCCGCGCTCAAGATCCTGCAACGCGGTGACATCGCGCGCGACCAGATGATCGGCTCCTGGGCCGGCGCCATGGGCCAGACCCAGTTCATGCCCTCCTCCTTCCTGAGCTTCGCCGTGGACGCCGATGGCGATGGCCGCCGCGACATCTGGCACAGCATGGCCGATGTGCTGGCCTCGACCGCCAACTACCTGGCGCGCTCGGGCTGGCGCCGCGACGAGAGCTGGGGCACGGAAGTGCAGCTGCCGCCGGGCTTCGATCCCGCGCGGGCCGAGCCCACTCTGCTGCAATCTTCTGCACAGTGGGAGGCCGAAGGGGTGCGAGCCATCGATGGCGGCCCGCTGCCCGCGCTGGCCGACGCGGCCATCCTCCAGCCTGCGGGCGTGCGGGGTCCGGCCTTCCTGGTGGGGCGCAACTTCCGCACCATCCTGCGCTACAACAACTCGACCAGCTATGCGCTCACCGTCTGCCTGCTGGCGCAACGCATCGCCGGTGGACCGGGTGTGCAAGCACCCTGGCCACGCGACCTGCGTGCGCTCAACCGCGGCGAGATCCTGGCCCTGCAGACGGCGTTGAACCAGCGCGGCTTCGAGAGCGGCAAGCCCGATGGCCAGTTCGGGCCGGCCACGCGCAACGCGCTGCGCCAGTTCCAGCGCAGCGTGGGCCTGCCTGCCGATGGCTTCCCCACCCCCGAGCTGCTGGCGTTGCTGCAAGCACCTTGAGTTTTTTGCCCGTCATGCCATTGCCTTGTTCACCATGACCCGCTTGCCACCCGTGCATCCCCGCTTGCAGACCCAGTTGCAGCGCCTGCGCTTTTGCCCGCCCGATGGCCATCCCACCGACGACGCCGCGGCCAGCTTGATCGATGACCAGGGCCAGGCCACCGCCATGGTGCTGACGCTGGCGCGGCCCGCCGACTGGGGCACGCTGTCGGCCGTGTGGCGCGGCGTGCAGGCCGACCTGGGGCTGCCGGCCCCGGCCATCGCCGTCAATGGCGTGGACGGCCTGCAGCTGTGGTTCTCGCTGCAGCAAGCCTTGCCGAAGGCGCAAGCGCATGGCTTCCTGCAGGCCCTGTGCACGCGCTACATGCCCGGCATCGCGCCGCAGCGCATCGGCTTGTGGCCCGGCGCGGGTGAAGGCAATGCGCCGATTGCGCCGGCCCGGCAAGTCGGGCCCGATCGGTGGTCGGCTTTCGTCGCTCCCGACCTGGCGCCGGTGTTCGAAGACACGCCCTGGCTCGACATCCCCCCCAACCCCGAGGGCCAGGCCGAGCTGCTGTCCCAGCTTGCGCGCATCGCGCCGGAGGACATGGCCTCGGCGCTCGGCCTGCTTCAACCCGCGCCGCCCGCGCCATCGGCCGCAACAGCCGCTTCGGCCGGGGCGTCGGTGGACGCCAGCACGGCCTTGTTCGCCGGCCAGCACGCCAGCGCCGATCCTCACCGCTTCCTGCTCGACGTGATGCGCAATGAAGCCGTGCCGCTGGCACTGCGCATCGAAGCGGCCAAGGCGCTGCTGCCCTACACCTCCGCCTGAGCGGGCACACCGTTTGCCCACGGCACTTCTGCCCCAAGCAGGAGTGCCCCATGCCCCCATCTTCATCCGCCACACAAAGCGACGCGCCGAGCGACACGCCCTGGCCACGCCTTCATCCCGACGCGCCGCTGTACGTCGTGCTGAACCCCGGGTCTGGCAAGCTCGACACGCATGAGCGCATCGACACCGTCCGCGCGGTGCTGCACGAGGCGGGCCGCCGTTTCGTGGTGGCGCGCGTGGCCCATCCTCGCGAGCTGATCGCCGAGGGCCACCACGCCATCGCCTGGGCGCAGGAGCACAACGGTGCGGTGGTGGCCGCGGGCGGAGACGGCACGATCAATGCCCTGGCCGGCCTGGTGCTGCCCACGCAACTGCCCTTTGGCGTCTTGCCACAAGGCACCTTCAACTACACGGCGCGGGCCTACGGCATTCCCTCGGATGACATCGAAACCTCCACCCGCAGCCTGCTGAACGCCCGTGTCCGGCCCATCCAGGTGGGCATGTGCAATGAGCGCATCTTCCTGGTCAATGGCAGCATGGGCCTGTACCCCCAGGCGTTGGAAGACCGCGAGCACTTCAAGCAGCGCCTGGGGCGCAGCCGGCCCGTGGCGGCACTGGCCGCCCTTTTCACCGTGTTCGGCCCGCGCCGCGACTGGGTGATCAAGGTGGAGGTCGACGGGCACGAGACCACCATCGTCACGCCCACCCTCTTCGTCGGCAACAACGCCTTGCAACTGGCCCAACTGGGCATCGACGGGGATGCGGCGCAAGGCGACGGCAAGCTGGTGGCCATCACGACCCAGCCCATCGGGCGCGCCGCCATGTTGCGACTGCTGTTGCGCGGCGCCGTGGGCCAACTGGCCGACGCCGAGGAGGTCAGCAGCGTCGCCTTCAACCGGCTCACACTCGCGCCCCGTCTGCCTCACAGACCGCGCCGCATCAAGGTGGCCACCGATGGCGAGATCTGCTGGATGCACACGCCCTTGCGCTTTCAGACGGCGCCGCAACGCCTGCGCCTGCTGGTGCCCGACCAGCCCACCCCCGAGACCGCCTGACGCCGCTCGATGGCCCTGCTGCTGCAGCTCTCCGATCCCCACTTCGGCACCGAGCGGCCCGAGGTGGCGGCGGCCTTGCAGGCCTGGTGCGCGCAGCAAAGCCCGGACGTACTGGTGTGGTCTGGTGATCTGACCCAACGTGCACGGCGCGCCCAGTTCGATGCCGCAAGCGCTTTCAGCGAACGCCTGGGCATTGCCCAGGTGCTGTGCATACCTGGCAACCACGACATCCCCTTGTTCAACCTGCCCGCGCGCATCTTCCACCCTTATGGCGGCTACGCGCGCGCCTTCGGCCGGGCGGAAGATGTGGCCCTGTCCTTGCCCGGCCTGCTGCTCGTGGGCTGCAACACCACCCGGCCATGGCGGCACAAGCACGGCGAGGTCTCGCACAGCCAGATCGCCCGCACGGCCCATTGGCTGCGCAGCGCACGCAGCGATCAGCTGCGCGTGATGGTCGTGCACCAGCCCGTGTGGGTGGCCACTGAGCAGGATCAGGTCAACCTCTTGCGCGGCCATGAGGCGGCCCTGCGCACATGGGCCGCGGCCGGCATGGACGTGGTGATGAGCGGCCACATCCACCTGCCGGGCGTGCAGGCGCTGGAGGTGCAGACGCCGCGCGGCATGCGCACGGTCTGGAACGTGCAGGCCGGCACGTCGCTGTCGCACAGGTTGCGGGGCGGCGCGTCCAACTCGCTCAATGCGATCCGCTACCAAGCCGATGCAAGCAGCGAGCGCGTCATCGAACGGTGGGACTTTGACGAAGCCCATCAGGTGTTCACCTGTGTGGGCCGCTATGCGATGTGACATCTCGCACGCAAAGCGCCCATAGGGCTTCTTCATCGCCGACATTGACCGATTTCAATGGATCTGACCGCTTTGGATCCCTATCCTTCTTGGCATGCGACAACGCTTTCTTTCCTTTTCGTCGCATCCCAAGGACCTTCCATGAGCACAGAATCCAAGTGCCCGTTCGCGGCGCACCAGCGCAACGCAGGCGTGGCCAGCACCCGCACCAACCGGGATTGGTGGCCCAAGCAACTGAACCTCAACATCCTGCATCAGCACGCACCGGCATCCAATCCGATGGACCCTGGCTTCGACTATGCAGAGGCTTTCAAGAAGCTGGACATGGCTGCCGTCAAGAAGGACCTGACCGCCCTGATGACCGACTCCCAGGACTGGTGGCCCGCCGACTGGGGTCACTACGGCGGCCTGTT
>CAYPUS010000267.1:0-4787 GCA_964413815.1 uncultured Aquabacterium sp.
TTCGCCGAGAAGCTCATCGACTTCGATCTGGCGGCCAACAACGGCGGCTGGCAATGGGCCGCCTCCAGCGGCTGCGACGCCCAGCCCTACTTCCGCATCTTCAACCCGGTCAGTCAGAGCGCGCGCTTCGATGCGCAAGGCCGCTTCATCCGCCGTTATGTGCCCGAGCTGGCGGGCCTGCCCGATGCGGCGCTGCATGCGCCATGGCTGGCACGCGAGATGGACCTGGCGCAGGCTCCCGGTCTGGTGCTGGGCCGCGACTACCCGCTGCCCATCGTGATACACGAGGCTGCACGCGCCGAGACGCTGGCGCGCTATGCCATCGTCCGAGCCGCGCCGGAAAAGGACGTCGCCAAGGTCGCGCGCAAGGCCAAGCGGCTCGGCAAACAAGCCTGACGGAATGGATCAGTGGCCATGGGACTCACGCCCTTGCTGAAGCATCCCCACGACGCCGCTGATGCCTGATTCGCGCCAGCACCAGCATCAGCCCACCGCCCAGCGCCATCTGCGCTGCGGATGACAACTCGGGCACAGAAGGCACGACCGTGCCAATCCCGCCCTCGATGGTCATCTGGAAATTTCTCGTGGCGTATGTATCCGTCGCGTTGGCGATCGAGGTCGTCATGATCGTGTCGACCGCGCGCGTCAGTGCATCCCCTGGCGTATTGGTCAACCCGCCGAAATAAGCATATGTCGACGCCCATAGACGCTCGGGATAGGAGGTGCCGAGTCGGAGACTTGCCCTGAACTCGGCATCGATGAAGGCGTTCTCTATGCCATTGGCCAGATTGACGTAGGTGTAGGGATTGGTGACACCTTCGGGAACATGTCCATCAATGGCCCCTTGCAAATCAACGTTGAAGGTCACCAGGGTATGAGGCGTCAACTGGAAACGCCGGTCCCATTCAAGCGCGGCGGAGGCACCACCACCCCACGGCATGCCGAAAGCCACCTGCAGGCCATCGCCCGACCCCGAGGACAGCAGCTGATCGCCATACGCCAGGGTGCTCGATGGGCTCGGATCGTCCTTGATCACCTCGTTCTGGCCGAAGACATTCACACGGTTGGGCCAGAGCTGGCCATTGCTGTACACATCCCCCTGCTGCTCGCCATAAGAGAGCCGATTGCTCAAGATACCGGGAGACAGCCAGGTCAAGGCCGGATCAATCCCATCATCGGGATCGAGATCGATCAGGACATAACGCACATTGGTCAGGGACAGGGCGCCAGAGACCTGGCCCAACGCATGGCCCGAAGCCAACGCGCCCAGACAAATCAGCCCGCAGGCCAGGGTTTTGGATGGAAAGTGCATCATCTCGCTCCTGAATCTGGTCTTTGACAAGGGTTGCGCGATCGCTCAAGCCCGGCGCCGACGTGCCGCAGCCCATGCCAGGGCGCCCACGCCCATCAGCATCTGCACCCATGTGGCTGGCTCCGGCACCGCAATGGTCTGCGTGAAAAAGCTTGACTGGATGAACAGCGTGCCCGTGGTCGCCTGAGCACCCTTGTTATTGAAGGTCACGAGAAGCGTTTGCGCCACGGATTCGGACTGGGCGCGTCCCGGCTCATCCAGCGTGAGGTCCCGCGAGTCCCCGCTTGAGGCACCGATGTGGGCATCACCGACCCAGCCATCCACGTCCATCCACCCACTCAGTTGCAGCGTCACGTAGGGCTGACCTCCATGTTCGTGCGGATAGGGTACGTTGGCCGGGATGGCAACCTCGGCGTCCATGGCCAGATTGGCCTGGAAAGTCACGGCCGTGCCGGCTGTCAGTACGAAGCTCCGGCTGGTTTGACCGTAGCCGGAAATGTATTGCCCCAACCCACTCTGGAAGCGGCCGGTAAGGTCTGCCCCATCGATCCTTGTCTCCACGCTCCCATCGGCGAGCCGGAGATCATCCTGCCCGGCAGTCTCTACAGAGTCCGAGAAGGTTTGCGAGTAGTACGGATAACCGCCCTCGTATGAGAACGTTTGATCCTGCATCCCTGTAAACAGGTACACACGACGGTAGTCCCAGTAAGGGCCTGCCCCTGAATCGACCCATGTCAATGCGGGATCGATGCCATCGTCCGGATCCAGGTCGGACAGCGTGAACTGAAGGCCCGTGACCGAGATCGCACCGGAGACCTGGGCCTGAGCCACGCCGCCGAGGCCCACGAACACAAGGCACGACAACACAACGCGCAGCACGCTTCTGGTCAACATGACAAGACCCTCCTGATGATATGGATGGCCTATCGTATGCGCATTGCGTAAGAAAGTGCTCGATCGGCGTCGAGAACCCCATGTTCAAGCGATAGAGTCAACCCTGGGGCGAAAAACCGTCTTCGACCAGCCGGGTCAGAACAGTTCGACGTCGCCCACGTGCGTGCCGTCTTCCGAGGTCAGGCGGCCACGACGCACCAGCATTTCCTGTGAGACGACCTGGTTGCGGCCCAGGTCCTTGGCTTCGTAGACAGCCTGGTCGGCACGCGCGAAGGCGGCGCTGGGTGTCTCGTGGAGCTGGACCTCGGTGAAACCGATGCTCACCGTCACCCGCCCGACCTGCGGGAAGGGGTAGGACTCGACGTTGCGGCGGAAACGGTCGAAGGCGTTCTCGGCATCCGATTCGGAGCCTCCGCGCAGCAGCACGACGAACTCCTCGCCGCCAAAGCGGTAGAGGCGGTCGTGGTGCCGGAAGGACTGGCGCATGATGCGGCCCACCAGCACCAGCACCTCGTCACCGATCAGGTGGCCGAAGCCATCGTTGACGCGCTTGAAATGGTCGATGTCCACCACGCCCAGCCAATGCCCTGAACTGGTGATGTGGCGGCGCTCGCCATCAGGGCCCTGAGGCGCCTCGCTGGCAACGGGCATCGAGGCCTTGAGGAAGGCGGCATCGAAAGTCTGCCGGTTGAGCATGCCGGTCAGGGTGTCGCGTTGCGAGGACTCCAGCAGGTTCTGGAAGTTGCCGAACACCCTCAGCAAGGTCTGGATGGGCCGCAAGGCCTGCAGGGACATGACCTGCTGGGACCACACTTCCAGCACGCCGGGCATGCCGACCTCGGCATACAGCGGGAACACGGTGACGAAGCGCGGATCCTCGGGGCCGCTGCCCTGCTCGCTGGATTCGGACTGCTCCGGCAGACGCGAGGCCAGCACCGACTGGCGCCGCGGGTAGGCATCTGCCCGAGGCAAGGATTCGATGTTGACCCAAGGCGGATCACTGACCGCGATCGCGCCGCGCCGCGCCAGGCCGCAGCCCAGCCAGTGCTGCACCTCGTCCTCCCGGCCCAGCAGCCGGTAGACCCCGACGGCACTCACGCCCAGCAGATCGAGCACGCTTTGCGCAAGCGACACGTCGAGCAACTCCCGGTCGCGCTGGGCTGTCAGGGTGGCCAGATGGGAGATCGCGTCATCGACCGCGGGCGAAGCGGCGGTCGATGCGTCGTGGACTGGCTCGTCGCTGGACACGGGACTGCTTGTTCGAGGGTCGGAGATCAGGATGGCATCCAGAATCAGAGCATCACGTGTTCGTGAGAAACCGCATAACGGGCCACGAGGGCCAGCAACTCTTCCTCACCATAAGGCTTGCCCAGATAGTGATTGACGCCGAGCTCAGTCGCGTAATCGCGGTGCTTCTGAGCGATGCGGGAGGTGATCATGATGACGGGCATGTCCGAGAGCTTGCGGTCCGCGCGGATGTTCCGAACCAGGTCGAACCCATCCATGCGCGGCATTTCAATGTCAGACAGTACCACTGCCGGGCGTTCCTTGGCGAGGTATTCCAGCGCTTCCAGGCCGTCTTTTGCCAGCGTCACGCGGTAACCTTCACGACTCAGCAGGCGCTGCGTGACTTTCCGCACAGTCAAGGAATCGTCGACCACCAGCACCAAGGGGGCCTGCGCTTCGGTGTCTTCCTGACCGGCGGCCGGGCCACCTTGGCGATCCGGATGCAGCCAGCCAGCCTGTTCGGCACCGGATGCGGCCAGTGCCTGTGCGGTGACCGTCTGAGCACGTTCGCCATAGACCGTCGCCAACGCCACGGGGTTGTAGATCAGAGAAACCGCGCCCGATGCCAGCAGCGTCATGCCCGCCAGACCCGGCAGGCGCGAGAGCTGCGGCCCCAGGTTCTTGACGACCACTTCCTGGTTGCCCAGCACTTCGTCGACGTGCAGGGCGATGCGCTGCTGGGCCGAGCGGACGATCACCACCGGCAGGCTGCGCCCGCCCTCCAGGCCGCGCGGGCTGTGGTCCAGCAGCGAGCCCAGCCAGTAGAAGGGCAGCACCTGGTCGGCAAAGGCGTAGCTGCCTTGGGCGTAGGCCTGCTCCACCTCCTGCGGGCGGGCGCGGCGCACCATCTCGATCAGGTGGGTGGGCACGGCCACGTTGACAGCGCCACAGCGCAGCATCACCACCTTGGTGACCGCGGTGGTCAGCGGCAGGATCAGGGTGAAGCTGGTGCCCTTGCCCGGCGTGGTGGCCGACTCGATGCGCCCCCCCATGGCATTGACTTCGCTGCGCACGACATCCATGCCGATGCCCCGCCCTGCCAGCTCGGTGATCGAATCGGCTGTCGAGAAGCCCGGGGTGAAGATGAGTTGCGAGAGTTCGGCCTCGCTGGGGTTGGCGTCGGGCGTCAGCAGGCCCATGGCCTCGGCCTTGGCGCGGATGCGCGGCAGGTTCAGGCCGGCGCCGTCGTCGCGGAACTCGATGCTCACTTCATTGCCCTCATGGCGCAGCGCCACGATGATCTGGCCGGTGGCGTCCTTGCCGGCGGCCTGACGGGCCTCGGGGCTTTCGATGC
>CAYPUS010000268.1:0-2073 GCA_964413815.1 uncultured Aquabacterium sp.
CAAGGGCGTGCTGGTTCGCACCCGTGTCTCCGAGATCCGTGAGCTGGGCCGCGCCACGCAGGGCGTGACCCTGATCTCGCTGGACGAAGGCGCCAAGCTGATCGGCCTGCAGCGCATCGTCGAAAACGATGCCAATGTGGCCTCGGACGAGGAAGGCGAAGACGGCAGCGTCGACGACACCAACGAAGGCGGCGCCGCGGACGCCCAGTGACCATGAAGCTGTGACCTACCCCTGACCCACAACCGGAACCGAGGAAACAACATGAAGCTGACATACACCCCCTGGGCCACGGCCCTCGCCGCCGTGCTCGCCCTCACCACCATGTCGGCTCATGCCGACAAGAAGGAGTGGGCGCAGAAGATCGTGGGGATGCAGCAAGAAGCCGTGGACAACATGGCACGCACCATCGTCGAGCAGCCGGCCCGCCAGATCTCGATGCAGGCCTCGCAGATCCTCGGCCACGCCGTGCCGCCCGAAAAGCGCGAGGCCGCCGCCAAGCAGATCGACGCCGAGCTCAAGAAGTACGTCGACTCGGCCACGCCGGTCCTCAAGGGCAGCGCCACCAAGCAGGCCCAGGTCACCATCGGTGGCGGCCTGGAAGAAAAGTTCACCGAAGATGAACTCAAGCAGCTGCACGGCATGCTGGATTCGCCCGTGATGAAGAAATTCCAGGCGGCCATTCCCGAGCTCAGCGGCAAGCTGCAGGAAAAGGTCATCGCCGACGCTCGCACGCAGCTGGGCGCCAAGCTGGAGACCACCGGCAAGAACGTGCACAAGATCCTGGACACGGCCTCTGGCGGCAAGCTGAGCGAAGCCCAGAAGCAGCAGCAACTGCAACAGCAGCAACAACAAACTCCGGCCGCCGGCGCCGCCAAGCCCGCGCCGAAGAAGTGACCTGAGCGATCCTTTCATGAGCAGCACCCTGACCCGCCCCTTCAATTTCGCAGCCGGACCGGCCACCCTGCCCGAGGAAGTGCTGCGACAGGCCGCCGCCGAGATGCTGGATTGGCGGGGCACGGGCATGAGCGTGATGGAGATGAGCCACCGCGGCAAGGAGTTCATCTCGATCGCCCGGCAGGCCGAAGCCGACCTGCGCGAGATCCTCGCCATCCCGGCGAACTTCAAGGTGCTGTTCATGCAGGGCGGCGCCATCGCCGAGAACGCCATCCTGCCGATGAACCTCTCGCGCGGCGGCCGCACCGACTACGTGATCACGGGCTCGTGGTCGCAGAAGTCGGCCAAGGAAGCGCGCAAGTACTGCGACGTGCACATCGCCGCCAGCAACGAAGGCGACCAGCACACCTCGCTGCCCGCCTACGAAGACTGGCAACTCAGCAAGGACGCCGCCTATGTGCACGTCTGCAGCAACGAGACCGTGCACGGCGTGGAAATGCACGAGCTGCCCGATCTGGCCGCGCTGGGCTCGAAGGCCCCGCTGATCATCGACTGCTCCTCGCACGTGGCCTCGCGGCCCATCGAATGGTCGCGGGTGGGCGTGGCCTACGGCGGCGCGCAAAAGAACATCGGCCCGGCCGGGCTGACCCTGGTCATCGTGCGCGAAGACCTCATCGGCCAGGCGCTGCCCATCACGCCCTCGGGCTTCGATTACAAGCTCGTGGCAGATAACGACTCGATGTACAACACCCCGCCGACCTATGCCTGGTACCTGGCCGGCTTGGTGTTTCAGTGGATCAAGCAGCAGCGCGAAGGCAGCCTCACGGGCCTGGCCGCCATCGAGGCGCGCAACATCGCCAAGGCCACGATGCTGTACGACTGCATCGACGCCTCCGGCGGCTTCTATGTCAACAAGGTGGCCGTGAACGCGCGCTCGCGCATGAACGCGCCCTTCTTCCTGGCCGACGAGCGCCTGAACGAGGCCTTCCTGGCCGGCGCCAACGAAGCCGGCCTGCTGCAGCTCAAGGGCCACAAGAGCGTGGGCGGCATGCGGGCCTCCATCTACAATGCCATGCCGATGCAGGGCGTGGAAGACCTGATTTCTTTCCTGAAGGACTACGAGCGTCGCCATGGCTGATTCCCTGCAGGAAAAGCTGCTGCCCTTGCGCCAGCGCATC
>CAYPUS010000268.1:2083-3925 GCA_964413815.1 uncultured Aquabacterium sp.
GTGGGCGGCATGCGGGCCTCCATCTACCACGCCATGCCGCTGGGCGGCGTGCAGGCCCTGGTGGGCTACCTGAACGACTTCGCCAAGCGCCATGGCTGATTCTTCCTCTCCCCTTCCCGCCTCCGGCCATTTCCAACCCGATGGCCGGCCCGTGGACGAGCAGCTGGCGGACCTGCGCGTGCGCATCGACGCGGTCGACCAGCAACTGCTGACCCTGCTCAATGAGCGCGCCAAGCTCGCGCAGGCCGTGGGCGAGGTCAAGAAGATCGACGGCTCGCCGGTCTTCCGCCCGGACCGCGAGGCCCAGGTCATCGACCGCATCAAGAACCGCAATCCCGGGCCCATCCAGGCGGCCAGCGTCGCCCCGATCTGGCGCGAGATCATGTCCGCCTGCCGCTCGCTCGAAGGGCTGCAGCGCGTGGCCTTCCTCGGCCCCATCGGCACCTTCAGCGAACAGGCCACGCTCAACTACTTCGGCTCGTCCATCGAAGCCATCGCCTGCCCCTCGATCGACGAGGTGTTCCGCGCGACGGCGGCCGGCTCGGCCGATTTCGGCGTGGTGCCGGTCGAGAACTCGACCGAAGGCGTGGTGGCCCGCTCGCTGGATCTGCTGCTGACTTCGCCGCTGACCATCGTTGGCGAGACCAGCTTGCTGGTCACCCACAACCTGCTGCGCAAAGAGCCCGGCCGTGACGGCATCCAGTCGGTGTGCGCCCATGCCCAGGCCCTGGCCCAGTGCCAGAACTGGCTGAGCCAGAACCTGCCGCATGCCGAACGCCATTCGGTGTCCAGCAACGCCGAAGGCGCCCGCCTGGCCGCGCAGGATGCCAGCATCGCGGCCCTGGCCAGCGACCGCGCGGCGACCCAGTACGGCTTGCACGTATTGCAACGCGCCGTGCAGGACGAAGCGCACAATCGGACGCGCTTTGTCGTCATCACGCGCCTGGACCGCCACACCCCGGCCGCGCCCACCGGCCACGATTGCACCAGCCTGATCGTGTCCGTGGACAACCGCCCCGGCGCGGTCCACGACATGCTGGTGCCGCTCAAGCGCCATGGCGTGTCCATGACCCGCTTCGAATCCCGCCCTGCCCGCTCGGGCCAGTGGGAGTACGTGTTCTTCATCGACCTGGCCGGCCATCCGGCGCAGGACAATGTGACCGCCGCGCTGGATGAACTGCGCGCGCAATGTTCTTTCTTCAAGGTGCTCGGCAGCTACCCGCTGGACGTGCACTGAGCGAATTTCCTAGGACGTCTTTCATCATGTTCAACCAACTCGGCCTGATCGGCTGCGGCCTGATGGGCGGCTCCTTTGCCTTGGCCCTGAAGAAGGCCGGGCTGGTCAAGCGGGTGGTCGGCTACAGCAAGTCCCCGTCGACCGTCGAGCGCGCACGCCGCCTGGGCGTGATCGACGTGATGGCCGAGTCGGCCCTGCTGGCCGTGTCCGGCTCCGACATCGTGCTGATCGCCGTGCCTGTGGCGGCCAGCGAAAGCACTTTCAAGGCCATCCGCCACCTGGTCGACCCGGGCGTGCTCTTCATGGATGTGGGCTCGACCAAGCGGGACGTGGTCGATGCCGCGCGCCGCGTACTCAAAGAGCGCCTACCCTCTTTCGTGCCAGCCCATCCCATCGCCGGGCGCGAGGTCGCCGGCATCGAACACGCCGATGCGGCGCTGTACCAGGGCCGCAAGGTCATCCTGACGCCGCTGCCGCAGACCGACGCCACGCTGGTGCAAAAAGCCACCGATGTGTGGGCCGCCGTCGGCTGCCAGGTGCTGCGCATGAGCCCCGAGCACCACGATGCCGCTTTTGCCGCCGTCAGCCACCTGCCCCACCTGCTG
>CAYPUS010000268.1:3935-4766 GCA_964413815.1 uncultured Aquabacterium sp.
CCTTCGCCTACATGAACGCCATGGCCGAGCAGCCGGCCGGGCAGGAATACCTGTCGCTGGCCGGGCCCGGCTTCCGTGATTTCACCCGCATCGCGGCGGGCGATCCCACCATCTGGCGCGACATCCTGCTGTCCAACCGCGAGGAAGTCCTGCGTCAGTCCGAGGCTTTCCGCAAGGCGCTTGAGCAAATGGAGCACCAGATGCGAGACTGGAACGGCCCTGCGCTGGAAGCCCTCATCGAGGCCGCATCCGATGCCCGAGGGCAGTGGCAACTCGGCGGCAAGTCCTCGCCCGTCACGCGCTGAAGGGGCTGAGGCCACCTCTTCACCGCCACCCATTTTTTTCCTGTCCCGCGCCCGCCAACCCGCATGTACACCACCGCCTTCCTCGACCTCCCACCGCTGCTGTCTGCCGGTGGCACCGTGCGCCTGCCCGGCTCCAAGAGCATCTCGAACCGGGTGCTGCTGCTGGCGGGGCTGAGCGAAGGAACGACCGTGGTGCACGACCTGCTCGCGTCTGACGACACGCGGGTCATGCTGGAGTCGCTGCGCGTGCTGGGCTGCGAGCTGGCCCAGGATGGCGACACGGTGCGCATCACCGGACTGGGCGGCAAGCTGGGCGTGAAACAGGCCGATCTCTTTCTGGGCAATGCCGGCACGGCCATGCGTCCGCTGACGGCGGCGCTGGCGCTGCTGTCGGCCACGCAAGGCGGCGTGTTCACCCTCAGCGGCGTGCCGCGCATGCACGAGCGCCCCATCGGCGACCTGGTCGATGCGCTGCGCGCGCTCGGCGCCCGCATCGACTACCTGGGGCAGCCCGGTTATCCGCCGC
>CAYPUS010000269.1:0-4763 GCA_964413815.1 uncultured Aquabacterium sp.
CACCATGGTCAGAAGGTCAGGCGTAGCTTGCAAGATGGGACGGCCAGACGCTCACTTTTGGGCTATAGCTCTGGGCCTCCATTAGGCAGATTCCAGGGGCGAACACCTGCGTAAGGCTGGAAGCACTTGTTGCAGAGAACTGGATTGTTGCGATACCGCATATCTGGCCCGCCATCAATTTTCCGATAGCGGAACACTGGCTCAGTCTTCTTGCCGCAGTGACTACATATCGGGCGGCGAGCCTCGTGCTCCGCTGCTAGTAGCTTACGCCGTGCGTCATGCTCTGACTCCTGCTGCGTTTGCAGAGGACTAGTGACTACTGTCGGGCTAGCCTCAATTTGCTTCGAACCTCCACCTTGCAGTTGATGGCAGGCCCTCACAACACCTGCCATAACCCGCAACACGTCGGGTGCTACGCCAAGGATCGCTCCAAGCAAGGCGAACCCATTGAGAAAGTTCTTGTCGCGCACACCGAACACAAAAATCGCCACAAAAATGCCAAGAATCGCACCCGCCGCTGCCGATGCAAATGGGCCGAGTAGGCTGCGAACTAACTGGTTCATGAGAGGCCTAACGCCCCAGTTAACTGGCAGCAACGTGCGCAGCACGTTGATGTCCAGTTGAACGCCGAGTTAGGCTGGTGGCAAATGCTGGAACGGCTGCGTCACTCATAGTGTTGCACTTGATATGTTGATTCAAGCTTGGGATAGATGCTTGAACAGGGATATGAGAGCGAGGCAGTAGGGTAAGGCCATCAATCCAAGGACCGCCATTATTTTTTTGCCAGATGAGGATTCAGCTTCAACGGTGACGTAGTAGCTAGGCAGGCTTACAGTCTTGCCTTTTATGACAGAGTGTGTTGCCGGGGCGTGAAGAAGTACAAAGAATAAAGTTGCTGCAATCTCAATCCAGCGAGAGCTAAATGCCACTATCGCTACATAGCCAATGCAGGCAATGACAGGCGCCAGCAATATGGATAGAAGCCGCCTGGGATGGGATGATAAGGGCATGGCGCGGTGTTGTTTAGTGCGGCCTAACGCCCTAGTTAACTGGCAGCAACGTGCGCAGCACGTTGATGTCCAGTTGAACGCCGAGTTAGGCTGTGGATAGATGATTTCTTGGATGAACGCAGACCGAAATGACTCATTTCAAAGATGCCTATCGAGTACTTCTTTTTGTGCTGATGGCCCGTTTTTAGAAAAAATTGAACCACCATACTTTGAACTTATGGATCTCTTGTGGAGCAGTGCTGAGGATTACACCAAAGAACAACCATACGGCTCCTATGGCTGTGATGTGTACGCCTCCAGTGGCGGTAGCTTCAAGTCGTTGAGAGAGGGATTCATCGCTTGCCTTTCGATGACGCTCTTCTGCAGCTAGTAGATCTTTTGTCTTTTGATAGTTGTCGTCTATCGATTTTTCTGCAGCTGAGATACGGGCGTGAACAATTGGAAGGTTCTTTTCAAGGGCTAACACTCTTTCTTCCAAAGAGCTATTGATCGCTCCTATCGTTCCGTAGGCTCTGCCGCTGGAACATGTGGCTCCTAGCGTCACGTTCGCTCCTGAAGCTATTGCTGACCTTCTGAGAAGGGGGTTCTTTGCCATCCAGGCGACGATAATTGAAGATAGGGACTTGTGCCCGAAGTAGGCTCTTGTTTCTGAGATTCCCCATGCAACCGTGCCGATGCCAAGGAGTTGTAAGAACAAGCCGACAAGTCGAATGCATGTCTCAGATGTGTTTGGATGAAGGGAGCCAATAAGTGCGAATGCAACAACAATCGCCGCATACCACACGTATTTTGGGTCCAAGAAAAGCCAGACGAATAATTTGCGGATCATTGTTGGAGGCGGGAAAGTCCGTTGCTAATGAGGCCTAACGCCCAAGTTGAGGGGCAACGATGCGAAGCATTGTTGTCCCACTCGAACTTACGGTTAGGCTGGTGGCAGATGCGTCCTTACCGACAATCGAGAAGTGAACCATCGTACTCAAAGAAGGTGACAGAGCGCCTGCCAGCGGTGTAACTGCCGCTTCCAGTCTGTCGAATCTGACCGTACTGTGCCAGTCGCTTCAGCCTCTCAGCCTTCGAGAGGTTGGGTGCACAGTGATCTAGCGTTGGCTTGGCTATCTGGACCTCGGTTGCTGCGGCAGGCTCTGTAATTAGGTTCCAACCGACCTGCATTCGAGAGAACTGACGGTAACGCTCAACATCAAGAAACTCTTCGTACTGGTGCTGCAAACCTGTGGGTTCTCCGTTTTTGCCAACGGTGGTCGTGAATTCGGGGAGCTTGACAGCATGGGTTGCTACCTTGAATCCATCTTTGTCGATGAATTCGAAATTGAGGCTCCCGTCTTGATTTCTTGAATCTGCAAAGTACTTGGAATACCCAACAACGTCGATGGACACGAGAAGCCTGCCAGAGACTACCTTTGTCCTCGCCAAGATGCTTGCGCCTAGCCGGTCCTTGAGGTCGAACCTCCAGTCTCGGATCTCCTCGAACGGCTTGGCTGCCTCGTGTTCCCTTGATTCCTTGATGTGCGAATAGGCTGCAACAACGGCGGCTAGTCCCACCAGAGCTACAAAGATTGCGATAGCAACGCGTAGAGTACCCTTCAGGAAGTCCTTGATTGCCAACTTGTCTGCTCCTTCAAATTTGCTGTGCTATCGGTCTGAAAACTGAAAAGCCTAACGCCCCAGTTCAGCCGCGCCCATAAGGCCGTGCCGAAGCGATGCGGTGAGTGAGCGTCGGCTGCAACGCCGAGTTAGGCTGGTGACAGGTGAGAAGCTGCATGAGTTCATGTGGCCTGGTTAGTGAGTTTTGCCTGAGCTGCCCTCATGAGCGCTTTCGTATACAGATGATGAAAGCCGTAGAGCGCGTGGAATGCAAAGCCGAAAGACGCTTTGCCTGAGGCAGACCTTGATTTCGGCGTGACAGCAGAGCCGAAGTAGAGACGGGTTGAAGATTGCTCGCTTTCCGCCATTAGCCACGACCTTGTTCGGCTAAGGAAGTCACAAAGTAGCAGTTGGTTGCTGGAGCGGTCTTCAACGCTCCATGCGGAAAATTTGGCATCGCTGCCGACCGCGAGATTGTGGGCTGCGTCGTCTGATGAATGTTTGCCAACAGCCAATGCCAAGATTCTGCGCTCAACCTTGAAGAGAGGGGTTGTGTAGAAGGCGGCGATGTACTCGGCCATTGCAATGTGGCGAGGCATGTCCATGTAATAACAGTCCGTATACGAGCCATCACGCTTATAGCGTTGCAATAGGGCTCCTTCAGGTAACTCGCTCGGAATGATGGGTGCCATGTTCGTTCGGTAGTTTGAAGAAGCCTAACTACCAAGGTAAGCGGCGCCGGAGCACCGCAGGTGCGTAGGGCACCAACACAGGCCATGAGAATGCCGAAGGCATGGCCTGTGTTGGCGTCCGCTTGACCGCCCAGTTAGGCGACATTCTGGTTTGCTTGAGCATTTGCTTAGCCTAGCCATTCAGCGAGGGCATCGCTGCTTGAGATGATGTTTGGCTCAGCCCACTATGCGATAGCCGCCGACGACAATTGCGCCCGTAATGCTGAGTACGCAGCCGATGCCAATACGCTCGTGCCAGAGATTGAACGCTGCATAGCCAACCATGTCGTTGGCGTTTAGGCATTGAAGACGACGATGAACTGTATAGGCAGCGATGGAGTTCAATACAACGGCCGCAACACCCAAGCTGACCTTGATTGTGAGCAGGTTGTCCCACGCTGCGTGATGCAGCATTGAGCCGCCTGTAGCCACAGCTACGATGATCGCTGGGATTTCTACGAAGCGGTCAATCTTGGAGTGGATAGAGGCAAGACCACTTTCAGTTGGAGGCACTTTCTCCAGCGCAATTTCAAGCACAGCTTCTGTGGCGACGCAGCCGGCCCATATGCCGATGGCGATAAGGTGGATAAACAGAACAACGGTCATGTATTTCTCTCTGCTTTTTTGTATGCAAACGGATGGTGCTTTGTGCGGCCTAACGCCCAAGGTAAGCGGCGCCGGAGCACCGAAGGTGCGTAGGGCACCAACAAGGGCCAGGAAAATGCCGAAGGCATGGCCCTTGTTGGCGTCCGCTTGACCGCCCAGTTAGGCCACGGATTTTTGAGATTTTCGCCATGCAACTATGCCCCCGTTGCGATGCGCAGTGTCGCGAAGCGCCCATTGCCAAGCTCCAGTGTGGCCGAGGTTGCCCTCCCACGAAACAAGCGTGCGTGCTCGACTTTTGGCATTTCGTACAGCTTGTAGCCCAAGCCTATGCCTTGCCGATTCAGGGCGTAGAAGTTGACTGTTTCCCATGAGTCGGTGGTCCATTCTTGGACGCGACGTTGTTTGTGCAAGTCGCTGATGTCCGGTGTAGGAACCCAGACCTTTGCGGTGAAGACCCCAGAACCAGACTCGACGAGTGGCGCGTATCCGTTTGCCCTGACAACTTCATCGCTCATTGGCTCACTGAGCGGGTACATCTTCAAGCTGTCCGGGATGTCGAGTTCGATGCTGTACTCATATGTCCGGTCGTTCGTGCGCAAACCGCCTGTGATTGCTGCTGCTACGGACACATGCTTGATGTGGGCCGGAAGCTCGCTCAGATATGACCGATAAGTCTCTGCGTAGCTTGCAGGTAGATAACCAACCAGTTGATTGTGAACCGTGACCCGGACTGCATTCGGGTCGTGTTGGTTTTGGTTGTCGAACTCAAGGTACGCCAGACATATAGCTAATGCAGGTGTGCCTTGCTTATTCA
>CAYPUS010000270.1:0-4750 GCA_964413815.1 uncultured Aquabacterium sp.
ATCTACGGCGGCGTGGACGCTCAGAACGTTGTGTTCGAGGGGGTCGCGCAGGCGCTGTCCGAGCCCGGCACCGACCTGCGTCTGTTCGGCAAGCCTGAAAGCTTCGTCAAGCGCCGCATGGGCGTGGCGCTGGCCACCGGGCCGGACACCGAGACCGCCCGCGCCAAAGCCCGAAAGGCCGCCGCCCAGGTCAAGCCGCGCGTCCAGGGCTGAACACCGCCAACGGCGCGGGCTGCGCTCAGCCGGCGTCCCGCACGTCGGGCGGGCGCCCGCCCCAGAACAAGTTGATGCCCTCCGTCATCAGGCCCGGGTCGATGGCGCCACAGCGCGCCATCAGCGCGGCCATGTCGAGGATCTCGACCTCGGCATAGTGCAGGGCCAGCACGTTCTCGCGCTCGAGTATGCGCAAGGCCTTGTTGATCGTCTGCCGCGACACGCCCAGCATGCGGGCCAGGTAGTCCTGCGGCAGGCGCACCCGTTTGCGGATGACAGGCGATGTCGACTGCCCGAAGCCGGTGGCCGAGAACAGCAGCCGCCGCGCCAGGCGCTCTTCGAGGCTGAGCGTCGCGTTGTCTTCCATCGCCGTGAGGATCATGCGCAGCTTGCCGCAAGCCAGGCGGGCGATGTCGCGCCAATACTGCGGGTTTTCGGCCAGCCAGGCCGCCAGCTTCAGGCCCGAGACCACGATCACGGTGGTATCGACGTCCGCAATGGCGTCCTGGCCCCTTGGCAAGCCGTCGAGCATGGAGATCTCGCCGATCCACTGATAGGGCTCCAGGTACAACGACAGGCGATGGGTGCCGTCGCGCGGGTCGGTCGAGCCCACCTTCAAGGCACCGGCCACGACGCAGCACAGGTTGTCGTGTTCGTCACCCCGGGAGAACAAGGTTTCGCCTGGCTTGAGGTGCCACAGGCGGGACAACTCCAGCAAGGCAAGCTGGAACGGCTCGGGGCAACTGGCGAACCAGACGTGGCTGCGCAAGGCCGGCAGCAAGGACAAGGGCGTGGTTTCGGTACGGCGCATGATGTTTCCGTCACGCGGCAACCGTACAAATGGTTACCGCGTTGCCCCCCTGAAATGGTTAGATGTGTCACGTGTAATTGTATGGATTTTGACAATCTGAATGAGACAAAACTCATACGATATGCCGGTCTCCTAGTTAACCCTGACTGTTATGAACAACTCACAAGCTGTGCATCCCGGCGCCATCCTGCGCGCCAAGTTCATGGAGCAACACGGCCTGTCTGCCAGCGGCCTTGCAATCCGCCTGCACGTCCCCGCCCCTCGCGTGAACGACATCGTACGTGAACGCCGCGGCATCAGCCCTGACTCCGCATTGCGTCTGGCGCGCTTTTTTGGCACGACGCCGCAGTACTGGATGGACCTGCAAACCGCGTATGACCTGAAGGTTGCCGAACAACTGGCCGGCGAACAAATCCGCCGCGAAGTGGCCCCGGTTCAGCCCATCGCTTCCGAGCCCACGCTGGCTGCCGCCTGATCGGTACAAGCCCGGCCGCGGGCGGCGGATCCTTGTGATGCCCCGTTCGCGGCGAATCTGCGCGCATGGCGTGCGGATACCCCGGAAAGTGTTACGTGCCCTCACATTTTACGGTGCGCGTGACACCCCCCGCATCCTGTCTTATTGGAAAGCCACTTCCGCAAAGCTCCTGAGCTTGCGGCTGTGCAACTGACCCGCCATGTTGGACCGCAGCCGTTCAACCGCGCGCATCCCGATGCGCAAGTGCTGGTCCACCCGCTCCCGATAGAACTGATTGGCCATCCCTGGCAGCTTGAGTTCACCGTGCAGCGGCTTGTCGCTGACGCACAGCAAGGTGCCGTAGGGCACCCGGAAGCGGAAACCATTGGCCGCGATGGTCGCGCTTTCCATGTCCAGCGCCACCGCGCGGCTCTGACTGAAGCGCCGCTCCGGCTCGCGCTGCGGCATCAACTCCCAATTCCTGTTGTCGGTCGAGGCCACCGTGCCCGTGCGCATGATGCGCTTGAGCTCGTAGCCGTGCAGCTGCGTCACGTCGGCCACTGCCCCCTCCAGCGCCAGCTGGATTTCCGCCAGCGGCGGGATGGGCACCCACAGCGGCAGGTCTTCGTCCAGCACATGGTCCTCGCGCACATAGCCATGGGCGAGCACGTAGTCGCCCAACTGCTGGGTGGTGCGCAGGCCCGCGCAATGCCCCAGCATGATCCAGGCGTGCGGCCGCAGCACGGCGATGTGGTCGGTGATGGTCTTGGCGTTGGCCGGGCCCACCCCGATGTTGACCATGGTGATGCCCGTGCGGTCGCGGCGGATCAGGTGGTAGGCCGGCATCTGCGGCAGACGCGGGGGCAGCGCGCCCAGCGCATCGAGCGCCTCGGCCGGCTGGCCCACGCGCCGTGTCACCACATTGCCCGGCTCGATGAAGGCGATGCAGTCATCGTCATCACGCGGGTTGGCCGGGTCCGGCGGCTGACGCATCAGTTCATGGCCGATGCGCACGAACTCGTCGATGTAGAACTGGTAGTTCGTGAACAGCACGAAGTTCTGGAAGTGCTCGGGCGCGGTGCCGGTGTAGTGGCGCAGGCGGTGCAGCGAATAGTCGACGCGCGGCGCCGTGAACAGCGCCAGCGGCCGCGCACCGCCCCGGGTTTCATAGGTGCCGTTGGCGATGCCATCGTCCATCGAGGCCAGATCGGGCAGATCGAACTGGTCGCGCAGCAGCAGGCGCCGGTCGGCCGGCATGCTGCCTTCCAGGTGCTGGTTCTCGGCCAGCGAGAAGTGCACGGGGATCGGGTCGACACCCAGGCCCACCTCCAGCAGCACGCCGTGGTTGGCCAGCAGCAACTCGAACTGCTCGCGGTAGTAGTCGGCGAACAGGTCCGGGCGGGTGAGCGTGGTCTCGTAGGTGCCCGGCCCCGCGACGAAACCGTAAGACAGGCGCGAATCGGCCCGCGCCACCGTTTCGGTGTGGATGCGCACGAAGGGGTACTTGGCGCGCACATGGTGCCGGAAGGTTTCGCCCGCCACGAAGCGCTGCAAGGCGTCTCTCAAGTAGGCGATCTGGGCGTTGTAGAGCTTGGTGACATGGTCGAGCGCCGCCTGGGCGTTGTCGAACCGCTGAGTAGGGAACTTCGGTGCAGCCATCTTCGTCCTGACCAACTGTCAACTTGCAATCCATTGTGCGCGCGGCAGCGAGGGGCAAGCGATCAAATTGTCAGGGCTTGATGGGGCTGTCGCGGTTGACCGACAAGGCCACGCACCGAAATGCGGGGGATGCAGCCTTCAGGGCTTGGGCGCCTGGGCCGCGGGATGGGCCGGCTCGCCTTCGGCGCCCTCGGTGACGAAGGCGATGCGATGGAGCCCTGCCTTTTGCAGCACGCCGATCAGCTCGGCGACGCGGCCATAGGACACCACGCGATCGGCCCGCAACTGGACCTCGGTGTCGGGCTTGCCTTTCGCCTGGGCCACGGCCTGCCTGGCCAGCGCGTCGAGCGTGATGTCGCGCTCCTCGAGGTGCAGGCGCCCGTCGGCCGTCAGCGCGATGGACATGACCGCGGGGGCCTCGGTCGCTTCGGGTGCGGCATCGGCCTTGGGCAACTCCAGCTTGAGCCTGGATGTCATCAGCGGCGCGGTCAGCATGAAGATCACCAGCAGCACCAGCATCACGTCGATCAAGGGCGTCATGTTGATCTCGCTCATGGGCTCACTGCCCTGCGCCCGCTCGAGTCTGCCGAATGCCATGCCTGCCGCCTTTCGTGCCCGCTCGCCCAGTGCGCGCTCAGTCGCGCGTGGCCTGCCGGCCCAGCAGCGTCTCACGCAGATCGTGCGCGAAGCCTTCCAGATCGGCCTCGCACGAAGAGACGATCTTGCCGAAGATGTTGTAGGCCAGCACGGCCGGGATGGCCACGGCCAGACCGGCGGCCGTCATGACCAGGGCCTCGCCCACCGGGCCGGCCACCTTGTCGAGGCCGACCGAGCCCTCGGTACTGATGCTCATCATCGCGTGGTAGATGCCCCATACCGTGCCGAACAGCCCCACGAAGGGTGCCACGGCGCCGACCGAGGCCAGCAGCACCTGCCCCACCTTCAGACGCGCCAGCACCGCATGCAGGCTGTCGCGCAGGCGGCGCGTCAGCAGGGCTTCGGGCAGGGCCTGGGCTTCGAGCGTGCCGGCCGCGGCGGGCAGCTTGACGGCATCGACCAGCGGCAGCAGCACGGCTTCGCGGTCCACGCCCTGCAGGGCATGGCGCGCAGCTTCGAGGTCGGCTGCACGCCAGAAGGCCTGCGCACCCTCGGTCAGATCCTTGCGGGCCCGGGTGAGCAGCCAGCCCTTCCAGAAGATCACCACCCATGCGCCCACCGACATCAGCAGCAGCATGATGGCCACGCCCCGGCTGATGGCATCGCCCTGCTCCCAATAATGCGCGAGATTGCCCATGCGCAGCCCCTGCGCTTACTTCAGGCCCAGCACGTCGTCCATGCCGAACAGACCGTGCGGCTGATTGGCCAGGAAGCGCACCGCGCGCAGGCTGCCTTGCGCATAGGTGGAGCGGCTGGAGGACTTGTGCGTGATCTCGATGCGCTCACCGGTGCCTGCGAACAGCACGGTGTGGTCGCCCACCACGTCACCGCCACGGATGGTGGCAAAACCGATGGTGCTGGGGTCACGCTCGCCCGTCACACCCTCGCGGCCATAGACGGCGCATTCCTGCAGATTGCGGCCCACAGCTTCGGCGACGACCTCACCCATCTTCAGG
>CAYPUS010000271.1:0-4726 GCA_964413815.1 uncultured Aquabacterium sp.
TCGAGCAACGCCTCCGGCAACACCTCGCCCCCCGTCACTGCGGCCAGTTGCTCCGGATTCAGGCCCACCAGCATGGGGGAATTGCCCGCAGGGGCCGCTTGGGGAAACAATCCGGGGGAATTTGTGCGCTCGCTCATCCAAAAATTGTAGGCGCGCTTTCGTCCAAGGAAGTCGGACAGCCTTCACAACCACAATCACCAGGGAATCTCATGCATCACCCCCAGCCGGAGCAGCATCCGGCCCCAGGCCTGCGCGCCTCGCCTTTCATCACAGGCCAAGCCACGCCCACGGCCAAGCCGCCTGGCACCCAGGTCTACAGCATCGGCTTCACTGGCTCCGGCAGCGAATACTTCCGCGTCTGGATCGTCAATGTCTTGCTGCTGCTGGTCACCCTGGGGCTCTATTACCCGTGGGCCAAGGTCCGCAAGCTGCGCTATTTCTATGGCAACACCGTCGTGGCCGGACACCCGCTCGACTTCCACGGCGATCCACGGCAGATGCTCAGAGGCTTCCTGCTGGTGGGCGTGCTGATGGGCTTGTACAGCTTCGCCGGGCAGGTCTCCCCCTTGGCCGGCGGCCTGGCCTTTCTGATCGTGGCGGCCCTCTGGCCGGCATTGATGCGCGCCTCACTGCAATTCAGGCTGGCCAACACCAGCTGGCGCGGGCTGCGCTTCAGCTTCGCAGGTTCGCTCAAGGATGCCTACATGGTGGTCTTGATGCCGGTGGCCGTGTTCGCGGGCATGAGCTTCCTGAGCACCGTTGTTGGCGGGCTGCTGCCCAGTCAACTCGGAGCCTGGCGCATGCTCACCATCCTGCCGGTCGTCCTGACGGCTCTGGCCATGGGGCCTTATGTCTGGTGGCGGCTCAAGCGCTACCAGCATTCGAACTACGTCCTGGGCCATCTGCAAAGCCAGTACAAGGGCGGTTTCGGCAGCATGCTCGGCGTGTTCGTGCGCACGAGCCTGATCACCCTGGGCTGCCTGGCGGCAGCGGTCGCTTTGGCGGCTCTGCTGACACCGGCGGGGAGCCTGGAGGCCATTGGCAGCGCTGATCAAAAGGACAGGAACGAAGCCCTCGGCAAATGGGTGACACCCATGATCGTGGGCATGTTCCTGCTGGCCCAGCTGGTCCAGGGCCCCTATTTCGTCTCGCGCATGCAAAACCTGGTCTGGACCCAGACCGGCAACCGGCAGCTGCGCTTCAAGAGCCATCTTTCCCTGGGGCCGCTGGCCTGGCTCACCTTCAAGAACTGGGCACTCACGCTGATCACGCTCGGCTTTTACTGGCCCTTCGCGGCCGTTGCCCTGGCCAGGATCAAGCTGGCGTCGATCGAAGTCCATTCGCGCCTGAACCCCGATCAACTGGCCACGCAGGTCCGCATCGCCCACCGCGACGCCGCGGGCGAACTTGCTGCCGACATGATGGGCATGGACTTCGGGATCTGAGCATGGGCACGACCGCCAGCAGTTTGCAGGTGGACTACTTCGACGGCCTGACCGCGCGGGCCCACCCCGTTCGGATGTGGATGGAAAACGGCATGCTGCAGCTGTCGGGCCAGGATCTGATCCGGCAAGTGCCGCTGGACAAGGTCCAATGGCCCGAACGCACGCGCCATGGCCTCCGCATGGCCCACTTCGAGGATGGCGGCTCGGTGCAATGCGCCGACGCCGCGGCCTGGGACGACTGGTGCCGCGCCCACAACCTGGCTGAATCCATGGTGGTCAAGGCCCAGCAGAGCTGGCGCCTGACCCTGGTGGCCACGGCGCTGCTGCTGATGGTCATGGTGCTTGCTTATGTGTGGGGACTGCCCCTGGCTGCGAGGGCCCTCACCCCCCTCATCCCGATCGACGTCGATCAGCGGGTGGGATCGGCCGCCTTTGCCGCGATCGATGCCCGATGGCTCAGGCCCAGCAAGCTGAGCAGCGCCGAACAAGCCCGGCTGCGGGCGCGTTTCCACCAGGCGATCGAACAACATGAACACCTTCTTGCTGCCGACGACGGCTTGGCGCAGACCGGGGCCACGGCCCCGGTGCATGGTGTGCCCATCCAACTGCACTTCCGCCAAGGCCCCATCGGCCCGAATGCCCTTGCGCTACCCGACGGCAGCATCGTCGTCACCGACGAGCTGATCGAACTGCTGCAGGACCGGGAGGACGCGCTGCTGGGCGTCATTGGTCACGAACTGGCGCACGTTCGGCTGCGCCACGCCATGCGCTCGCTCATCCAGACGGGCCTGCTGAGCGCCGCGGCCAGTGTGCTCCTGGGCGACTTCAGCAGCGTCCTGGCCGCTGCCCCGGCCGCTCTTGGCCACATGGCCTACTCACGCGTTCATGAGCGCGAAGCCGATGAGGCCGCCATCGCCTTCATGCGCCACAACGACATCCGTCCCTCCAGCATGGCGGTGCTGTTCGAGCGCTTGGCAGTCCAGCGTGCCGACAAGGATGAAGCGGGTGCAACAGAGCCCGCCGGCCATGCTGACCGCACCCCCCTGGGTATCGCCTTCAGCAGCCACCCCTCAGACGCCGAGCGCATCGCCTTCTTCAAGGCCGCCGATGTGCATCCTGCTGCGAGAGCTGCATCGCCCTGACCATGCCCACCACGGGCTGGATTCGTTGCCAGGTGTGCCAGGCCCACATGCCCCGGCTGGCCCACAGGCTCAGGGCCGCAACCAGGCCGCGCTTGGCGGCCTTGCGGCGCCAGATCAGGGCAGCGGCCAGGGGGCCGATCACCCACGCTGGATGGTGCCTAAGCCACTGTGCGGTCGTGACGATGTGCTCGAGCACACCCAGCGAGGGCCCGGCGCGGTGCATGAACTGCTCACCCAGCGCCTGCCGAAGACGCTCGCTGCGCACACGCAGTAGCCGCTTTTTCAGCAGAAGTTCGTCATCCCTGGAAAGCATGGCTCACCTCATTTTCCGCAGTCGTTTCCGCAGTCGTTTCCGCAGTCATTCGCGCGCTCATTCACGCGGCTCCGTTGTCAAGGACTCAGCCGGATCGGGACTGCGTCCCGCGGCACGCATCAGCGCTTCGTGATCGGCCTGCAATTCAGCCAGGGTGTCGGCCAGCAGGCCGCCCGGCGAATGGATCAAGGCCTTGACCCGCACGGCAGCCAGGACGCAAAAAGCAATGAAAAACAGGGTCATCAGGCCCAGCACCAGCAGTGGGTTGTGCTCCCAGAACAGCACCGTGATGAAGCCCGCCAGAAACACGCAGGACACGGTGCCCATCAGCACGACCATGGCACCCCAGCCGAGCACGGCCAGCATGCGGCGCTTTTCCTGCTCAAGCTCCACAGTGAGCAGATCCAGCCGGGTGTGGGCGATGGCGATCAGCGTGGCCGTCAGGCCTTGCAAGGACGAGAGCAGGCGGCCACCACCTGCGCCCGCAGAGCCTATGGGGATTTCAGCCATGTTGTTACCTGTCTCTGGTTTGATGGTGGGGCCCGGTCAACGCCGGCCGAGCAGAAGACCCAACACCAGGCCCACGCCCGCGGCCATACCGACGGCCTTCCAGGGGTTCTCGTGCACGTAGGTGTCGGTGGCCTTGGCCACTTCCTTGGCCTTGATGACGGCGGTCTCCTGCGCGTGCTGCAGGTCATCCTTCGCGCTGGCGACATGCTCCTGCACCCGCGTGCGCAACTCGGCCACGCCCGCGCTCGCATCACCTGCCGTGGCGGCCAGCAAGGCCTCTGCATCGGCCAACACCAATTTAAGGTCGGCCATCAGCTTGTCTTTGTGCTGCTTGCTTGCGTTGCTCATCATCATCTTGTGGGTCCTCTGGTGGTGTTGGGTTGAAGGGAAGGAGACATGCGCCGGCATCAGCCATGCAGCACCAGCAGCGGCACCTGGCTGTGGGCCAGGACGCTCTTGGTCAAGGAGCCTCGGATCAGGGCATCCAGCCCGTGGCGACCATGGGTGGCCATCACGATGAGGTCACAGCGCTGCTTTTGTGCCATGTCGACGATGGCCTGCTGCACGTTGTCGGTGATCACGAACTGGCCGTCGAAGGGCACGCCTGCACTGCGCGCCCTGGCGCCGAAAGCCTCCAGGATCTCGCGGGCATGGGCCTCGCAGCGCTTTTCGTGTTCCTGGAAGGTGGCCACGTCGTACGCCACGGCGGCCTGCTCCACCACCAGCACAGGCAGTGGCGGCTCGGCGGTGAAACCGGTGATGGATGCGCCCAGCATCTTGGCCAGGCCGATGCTGTGCTCGATCGCCTTGTCGGACAACTCGCCGCCGTCCACCGGCACCAACATGTGTTCGTACATGCAAGCTCCTTGGGTCTCGGATCATGAAACATTGGCGGCGCGTTTGACGCGCCGCGCCGGAAATGACCCCTGACCCATCCTAGGTCCGCGCGCCATCTGCGCCAAGCCCCTAGCGTCGCTGTGTTCTTACGGATCCAACACTCCTTGAGGCAAAGCAAGAACGCCGAGAAACAGGCCGTTTCCGCCACCAGACGGCCCATGTGCCCAGGCATCCTAAAATCGCGGTTTGACGCCGAAAATGCCGCGCGATGTGTGTGGCGCGCCCCACCAGACCATGACCGAACTCGCCAAATCCTTCGACCCCGCCCCCATCGAAGCCAAATACGGCCCCCAATGGGAACAGCGCGGTCTGTACAAGCCCACGCTGGACGCCGCCAAACCCTCCTTCGCCATCCAGCTGCCGCCGCCGAACGTCACGGGCACGCTTCACATGGGCCACGCCTTCAACCAGACCATCAT
>CAYPUS010000272.1:0-4719 GCA_964413815.1 uncultured Aquabacterium sp.
TTTTCGGCTTCGTCGCGACCAGGCAGCGCATGCCGCCGCTGGTGGGCTATCTCATGGCAGGCATCGCCATCGGCCCGGCCACCCCCGGCATCGTCGCCGACCTCCAGTTGGCCAGCCAGCTGGCCGAGATCGGCGTCATGCTGCTGATGTTCGGCGTGGGGCTGCACTTCTCCCTGTCCGAGCTGCTTTCTGTCAGGCGCATCGCGGTGCCGGGCGCCATCGTCCAGATCTTCGTGGCCGTCGCGCTGGGCATGGCGGTGTCGTGGTGGTGGGGCTGGACCACCGCCGCATCGCTGGTCTACGGCCTGTGCCTGTCGGTCGCAAGCACCGTCGTGCTGCTCAAGGCCCTGGAAGCCAAAGGCGTGCTCGAGACGGTCAATGGCCGCATCGCCGTGGGCTGGCTGGTGGTCGAAGATCTGGTCATGGTGCTCGTGCTGGTGCTGCTGCCAGCCTTCGCCGGCATGCTGGATGCGGCCAACGATGCGGCCTCACCGAGCCCGTCCGCCTCGGACACGCCGTTGTGGCTGACCCTGACCATCACGCTGGCCAAGGTCATGGCCTTCATCGCCACCATGCTGATCATCGGGCGGCGCGTCTTCCCCAAAGTGCTGTGGTGGATCGCGCGTTCAGGCTCGCGCGAGCTGTTCACCTTGTGCGTGGTGGCCGCCGCCGTGGGCGTGGCCTTTGGTGCCGCCAAGCTCTTCGACGTGTCCTTCGCGCTGGGCGCCTTCTTCGCCGGGATGATGATGCAGGAGTCCGAGTTCAGCCACCGCGCGGCCGAAGAATCGCTGCCGCTGCGCGACGCCTTCGCGGTGCTGTTCTTCGTCTCGGTGGGCATGCTCTTCGACCCCTCGGTGTTGTGGGAATCGCCCGGCAAGCTCCTCGCCACCATCGCCATCATCCTGTTCGGCAAGACCCTGGCGGCCGTGGCCCTGGTGCTGCTGTTCAAGTACCCGCTCAACACGGCGCTGACGGTGGGCATCAGCCTGGCCCAGATCGGCGAGTTCTCTTTCATCCTGGCCGGGCTGGGCGGCACCCTGGGCATGCTGCCCAAGGTCGGTCAGGACCTGATCCTGGCGGCCGCGCTGGTATCGATCGCCGTCAACACGGCGATGTTCGGCCTGATGGACCCCGCCCTCAACTGGATCCGCGACAAATCGGAGCTCGCGCGCCGGCTGGAAGCACGCGACGACCCGCTGACCCAACTGCCCTCCACCGTCGACCCCTCCAAGCTCACCGGTCAGGTGGTGCTGGTGGGCTATGGCTACATCGGCGAACAGATCGCTGCGCAACTGCAGGCGCAGCATGTGCCTTTCGTGGTCGCAGAAGAACACCGCTCCGTGGTCGAGCGGCTGCGCGAAGCCCACATCCCAGCTGTGGCCGGTGACCTGGGCGACCCGGCCACGCTGATCCAGGCGCACATCGCCAGGGCGGCGGCCATGGTCATCACCGAGCCGGACACCTTCCGCATCCGCCAGTTGGTCGACATCGCCCGGCAACTCAACCCGGAGATCAAGGTGCTGGTGCACGGCACCGATCAGGAAGAAGCCGAACTGATGCGGCGTGAACTGCACATCGAGGTGCAGGTGCCGCAGCAGGCACTGGCTTCGGGCATGTCAAGGCAGACCGTGGCCTGGCTGCGACCAGCGGCAGGCGGCACAAGCAGCCACCCGCACTGAAGCGGGGCAGGCCGCCGCAGCAGGCGCCTGATCTTCAGGGCGCCTCTGGCCGTACCTGATTTTGGCCAGCCCCCGCCGGCAGGCGCAGTGCCTTGAGCCGGTTCTTCAAATCGGCAGCGCCCTTCACCACGGGATAGAGCCCGCTCTTGAGGCCATCGAGTGAACCCGGCGAATTGACCGCGCTGGGTTGCAGGCCGAACCGCGCGACCCGGCGACGGATCAGGTCATTGACCACCAAGGCCTGCTTGATCCGCTGAGTCTGCAAGGTGTCATAGAAGATGGCCAGCGAGATGGACACATCCTCGGGCCCGTTCTTCACGTAATGCCCGCCGAGGAAGGGAATGTGGATCGCCTGCCCCGGGTGGAAGTGGAACTTGTGGGCGAAACGGTCCTTGTCCTCGGTCCATGTCATCTTCCGATCGGAGCGTGCCGTGTAGCTCTCGTACTCCTGCGGCGTGATGACCTCGTCGTTCCAAGGCTTGAACACCGCCACCTCCTTGCTGCCACGGAACTGCATCAGGAAATTCGAGAACCGATCGAAGTGAAACGGCGTGACGGCACCCGGCGACGCGATGAACAGCCACATCTCGGCGTTGTCCGGGGACTGGCCTGTGCCATTGCGCCGCATAAGCTGGCCGATGTCCTCGCACATCACGCGGTGCAACTCGCGGAACGAGGAATGGTGCTCCGGCCCCCGCACCGCGATGTAGGACTGCGTGGTTCGAATTTGCTCGATGGTCTCTTCGATGCCGAGACCGTTGCGGTGATCGATGTGCGCCCTGTCCAGATCGGCGCCCAGATTCGAGAGCCCCTTGGAATACATCACCCGGTCACCCAGAGTGGGCAAGGCCCTTGCGATGTTGGCGAGCTCCAGCGCCGGATGCCCCATGAGGCGGTGCTCGAACTGGAATGGCGCTCGATCGAGTTGGTCCGGCTGGATCGAATCGGCAAAACACTGGTACATGGCGCTCCTCCTGCTGCATGCTTCACATCGTTAAAGAATGTAAACACGCGTTCCGACAAGGGGAATGGGCATGCCGAAGGCCGGCCGCGTCACCCACACAAATTCCCGAAATGAGCCGTTTTGCGGGCCCGCACCAATCCGACCCTTCCGCGCATTCGACCCCCTTTAGCTTTCATCCTGTTACACCGTCCCCCGTCTGGGTGTATCGGGCCTTGCCCAGTCCCCCCGCAAAATCCACCCCTGCATTCCAATCAATAAACGCGATATCAGGGAACCCAAAATGGGTCTGGATTTCTCAAGCCAGGCTGGAGCGCTGTCGCTCCTCCAGTCCACGGCGCAAGGGGCCATTGCCGCCCTTCTCGGGCAGTGGCGCACCGACACCCGGCTCTACACCTTGTCTTCGGCCGACCATGGCGCAAGCCTGCCTGCCGATCTGCTCGTCGAAAGCTTCGTGCTGCACGAGGCCGTCTCACAACCGTTTGCGCTGTACATCCACGCCCTGGTGCTCGATGCCCACATCGAACTCAAGCGCCTGACAGCCCAGCCCATCACCTTGCACACCACCCTGGCCGACGGCAGCCACGCGCGCCGCTCCGGCTACGTCACGCGCGCCGACGCGCTCGATGCCGATGGCGGCTTCGCGCGCAAGGGCCTGCTGGTGCAACCCTGGATCGCGCTGCTCGGTCACACCCTGTGCAGCCGCGTGTGGCAGGACAAGTCGGTCATCGAGATCGTGGAAGACGTCTTCGCCGACCATGCCTCGATCGCCGCTTGGCGCTGGGACGAGGACGTGCCCAGCCACGTGGCCCAAGGCCTCTTCGCCCGCCATCGCGGCCAGCGCTCCTACTGCGTGCAGTACCGAGAAAGCGATCTGGATTTCGTCAGCCGCCTGCTGGCCGAAGAAGGCATCTGCTGGCGTGTGGAGGAAGAGGAATCCGCCCCGGGCGGCCACACCCTCGTCTTCTTTGTCGACAGCGCCCGCCAACCCGAAGATGCCACCAGCGCCAGCAGCCTGGGTGGCCAGGGAATCCGCTTTCACCGCAGCAGCAGCCAGGAAGCCCAAGACAGCATCCAGGCCATGGCCGCCATGCGCCGCTTAGGGCCCACGGCCACCATCGTGCAAGGCTGGGACTACGCCGCCAACGCCGCCATCACCGCCGAGGTGCCCACCCACCACCAATGGGGCAGCGACGAAGCCCTGGGCCTGCAAAGCTGGCTGAGCACCTACGACCCGACGGGCGACCACCTCTTCGGCAACCACGAAGAAGCGCGCTTCACCGCCACCCGACTGCAAGAGGCCCACGAGGCCCGCTACAAGACCTGGCTGGGCCGCGGCACCGTGCGCACTCTGCGCGCCGGTACCTGGATGGCCGTCACCCAGTCCACGCTCGATCCCTTGTCCGCCCTGGGCCTGGGCGCCGAAGACAAGGAATTCTTCGTCTTCGCCACCGATGCCTATGGCGTCAACAACCTGCCCAAGGAAGCCAACAAAGCCATCGTCAAGGCACTGGGGCAAGCCGAGCTGCCGGACCTGAGCCTGTCCATTGACCGGGACCACCAGGGCATTGACACCCAGGCCTTGCAAGAGCTGGCTGCCCAGACAGGCTTTGCCTGCCAGTTCCAGGCGGTGCGCCGCATGGTGCCCTGGCGCCCAGTCCTGCTCGACGGCACGGGCATGCGCCCCCGCCCAAGGCCCACGGCCCTGGGCATGCAAACGGCCATCGTTGTCGGCCCGGGTGGCCGCGCCATGCCCGAAGGCGCAGACGAGATCTACACCGACAAGCTCGGCCGCATCCAGGTCAAGTTCCACTGGCAGGCCAACCCCTATGCACCCCAGCGTGCCAACAGCGACCACAGCTGCTGGCTGCGTGTGATGCAACGCCTGTCCGGTGCCGGCATGGGCCACCAGTTCATCCCGCGCATCGGCCATGAGGTGCTCGTTGGCTTCCTGAACAACGACATCGACCGGCCCTATGTGCACGCCAGCCTCTACAACGGCCGCGGCGAAGGTGGCGTGCCCAGCACACCGGGCGGCCAGCCCCAGGCGGCAGACACCAGCGCCTTCGCCGATTCGAC
>CAYPUS010000273.1:0-4665 GCA_964413815.1 uncultured Aquabacterium sp.
TTTTGTGGATGACATGGCGCGCCCTGCCGTCAGGGGGACGGCCGTGCTGCGATGGGCCGTGCCGCTGATGCGGCTGTCGCTGGCCTTCGTCTGGCTGTTCAGCGGTCTGGTGTCGATGGGCGTGTTTCCGGTGGAACAAAGCCTGGCGATGCTGGCCCGGGTGGGGATCGGGCCGTCTCTGGCGCCGTGGGCCTTGTATGGCGCTGCGGGGCTGGACGTGGTCATGGGCGTGGCCACGCTGGGCTGGCCCCGGCGGCGGCTTTGGTTGGCGCAGATCGCGCTGGTGCTGGTCTACACCGTGATCATCACGGCCTTTCTGCCGGAGCAATGGCTGCATCCCTTCGGTCCTTTGATCAAGAACGCGCCATTTCTGGCCATGCTCGTGGCGCTGCATGCCTTGGAGGAACGGCGATGACCTATCTCATCGTGAAGTGGCTGCACATCCTGTCGTCCACCGTTCTGTTTGGCACAGGCATCGGCTCGGCCTTCTACATGCTGTTTGCCAGCTTCACCAAGGACCCTCGCGTGGTGGCCACCGTGGTGGGCCTGGTGGTGTGGGCCGATGCCATCTTCACCACCACGACCATCGTCTTCCAGCCCTTGAGCGGGGCCTACCTTGCGCATCTGGCAGGCATGCCCTTGACGACGCCGTGGATCCTCTGGTCCTTCGGGCTTTACCTGCTGGCTGGCGCCTGCTGGCTGCCGGTCGTGTGGTTGCAGTGGCGCATGCGCGACATGGCCCGGCAGGCGGTGCGCGATGGCTTGCCCTTGCCCGATGCCTATTGGCGTTACCTGAAGATCTGGGTGGCCCTGGGCATCCCGGCTTTCGTGGCGCTGGTGGCGGTGTTCTATCTGATGGTGGCCAAGCCGGCTTGATGCGCCGGGCTTTTGTGGCATCAGGCTTTTCCTTGACGACGACCCGGGCGATGGCTTGCTGTTTGCCATGGGTGGCGGGCCTGTGCCACGCTGCGCCCACAACTTCCCCACCTCAATCAGGAGTCCGTCATGTTCAAGCCTCGATACCTCCGCAGGTCAGGACCCTTCCTGGCCGCTTCGATCCTTTCGTCGCACATGGCCGTGGGCGATGCGCAGACCAATGCGGGCAGACAGCCCGCTGCCCCGCCGGATGCGGTGGCCGAGGCCCAGGCCGCACCCCGGCCGACCGCAGGGCAGCGACCGGAGCAGAAGAAGACGGAGAAAGACCAGCCCGGGCGCTTCACGCCCGCCAGTGCCTTGCCTTCATCGAAGGCATTGGCTGGCCAGCCCGATGGCGGCAAGATCACGGGCTTCGACTTCTATCGCGATCCGCTGAATGCCAAGAAGCCGATGCAGACCTTCGAGGAAACGATGGCCGCGGACGTGCGCGACAAGCCCGGCATCATGCGGGCGCAGCGTGATCTGCTGTCCAGCCGCTACAACCTGACGCCGCGCCTGGACCCGGCGGCCAAGATGTCGCGGGGCAAGCCGCTGGCGGTCGGCCCCACCGCCTTGCTCAAGCGCGGCCTGACGTGGGAGAAGCTGGCAGCCATGTCGGCGGAAGACGTTCGCAAGCAGGGCGCCTTTCCTTACCCGTCCTTGCCGCATCCCAAGCAGGTGACGGGCGGGCAGGTCTTTCCTCAGATGCAGGTCGAGATGTTCCCCAGGCTGCAGCGCTTCGATGTCGACTTCGATCTGCCCGAGGCCTTCTTGCCGGAGTTCCCGCCGGCCATCTTCCTGCAGAACCGGCCCGAGCTGGGTGATGTGTCCAGGGGCGAGGTCGTCAGCATCAACAACTTCTATCGCCTGTTCAAGGATCTGCTGACCCCGGTTCAGCTCAATGGCCTGCAGATCCTGCTGACGCCGCTGCCGCAAGAGGAGTTCAATCCGACCGACGACCGCAAGGTCGCGCAGCCCAGCCTGGGCGTTGCCTGTCTCGATTGCCACGTCAATGGCCACACGACGGCGCAGTTCCACCTCAATCCGGATACGCGGCCGCAGGAGCGGCGCATGCGGCTGGACACGACCAGCTTGCGCGGGATGTACTTGCAGCAGATCCATGGCTCCAAGCGCAGCCTGCGCTCGGTGGAGGACTTCACCGAGTTCGAGTTCCGCACGGCCTACTTCAACGGCGATCCGATCCACGCGATGAAGAAGGGCTTTCCGCTGATCGATCGCATCCACGTGGCCCACATGGCGCAGTTCCAGAACATGCTGGACTTCCCGCCCGCGCCCAAGCTGACGCCGGAAGGACGGCTCGATCCCAAGCTGGCCACCGAGAGCGAGCGCCGGGGCGAGCTGATCTTCCATGGCAAGGGCCGTTGCGTGAGCTGCCATGCCTTGCCGGCCTACACCGACCACCTGATGCACGACCTGAAGATCGACCGCTTCGTGGACGAGCCGGGTGACGGACCGATGAAGACCTTCACCTTGCGTGGCATCAAGGACAGTCCGCCCTATCTGCACGATGGCCGTCTGCTGACGCTGGAAGACACGGTGGAGTTCTTCAACCTGATCCTGCAGTTGCAGCTGACGACGGCAGAAAAGCAGGACCTCGTGGCCTTCATGCGCCAACTTTAAGTTGACGACAGGGCCGGCGCCACAGGGTGGTGGCCGGCCTGGGTGCCCAAGGCGCCCGCGCCTGGCCTTAATTGAAGTGGCACAGCGCCTGCAGCCAAAGCGGCACGGCCGTCCAAACGATGGCCAGCATGGCCAGGGCGCCGCTCAAGGCCTGGATGACAGGCAGCATGGATGCCTGATGGACTGACTTGCAGCCGCTGTACACGCACAGGCCTGCGCCCATCATCGCCAGGGCTGTGAGCAGCAGAAGGCTCCAACGCAGGGGCGCGGTGCCGTGTTCCTGCGCCATGCCCCAGCCCTGGTCGCAGCCGAGGGCCAGCAGCACATAACAAGCAAAGAAGTGCAGGGCCCAGATCAACCAGGGCCGGCTGCCTTGCCACATGGCATGGCGCAAGGGTGAGGCGCTCATGACATCACCTCGGCCGTCAGCAGGGGCCAGCAAGCCACCCACAGGCCCTGCACCATGCTGCCCAGCCAGAGCAGCTGCACGTTGTCGTGCGTGGCGGCCTGGCGCACCGTCACGTGGCCGCACCAAAGACGCGCCAGCAGGTAGGCGCCGCACACCAGCAGCACCGCCGTGTGAAAGCCGGTGTAGCCCAGCATGGCCGCGATGGTGGCATCCCAGGCGCGCATGGTGGGCGACAGGCCCGCCTGCGCATACACCGCCCAGGTCTGGATGGCCGCCGCACAGGCCAGGGCCATGGCCACGAGCAGAGGCAGGCAGCGCAGGCGGCCCAGTGCGTGCCGGCGGCGGCCCTGGCCGACGGCAAGCATCGCGGCGGCGCTCAGCACGAAGCCGGTCACGGGCATGCCGATGTCCTTCCAGTCCGGCGCATGCGCCCCGGCAGGCGGGCACACATCCGCGATCATGGCGACGTGGACGTGCGCGAAGGCCATGGCCGCGAGCACCGTGAAGTCGACAATCAGCAGGATCACGGTGGCCCACCATGAATGGGAGTGGCGGCCGACGTGGCCGATGGGCAGGGCGATGCCTTCGGCGGCCGGTGTGGTGACCGCGGCAGGCAGCCTGTCCGTCTCCCACATCCAGGCCAGCACGCAGCCCACGGCCAGCAGCCCGAAGGCGAAGGCGGTGAGCACCCATTTGATGGTCAGGAGCATGAAGAAGGCGGCGGTGCCGAAGGCCGCCACCAGGGGCAGCCAGCTGTAGGGCGGCAGCACGATGAGGTGCGAGGGGTGGGCCCATCGCGGGCTGGTCACCAGGGTTTCACGCCGGCCGGTGGCCGAGCCGGGCAGCCAGTGGCGTCCTTCGGTGACCTCTTCGGCCAGGGTCGCTTGGTCCCACAGGGGCCAGGCACCCTGCACCTGCGGGATGCTGCGCGTGTTGTAGCTGGCCGATGGCAGCCATTCCAGTGTCGCGGCCTGCCAGGGGTTGCCGTGATCCTGCCGTGGCATGCGCCAGGTGCGCACCAGGTCGATCATCAGCATCGCCACACCCAGGCCCAGCACGGCCGAGCCCGCCGAGGCGATCAGGTTGGGCCACTCCCATCCCAGGCCCGCCTCATAGGTGTAGATGCGCCGGGGCATGCCCATGAGGCCGGCGAAGTGCATGGGAAAGAAGGTGATCTGAAAGCCGATCACCACCAGCCCCGCGATCCACCGCCCCCATCGTTCGGACAGGCGGTGGCCGTTGACCAGCGGGAACCAGTAGTAAAGCGCGGCGAAGACAGGAAAGAGCACGCCTCCGATCAGCACATAGTGCAGGTGGGCCACGATGAAGTAGGAGTCGTGCGCCTGCCAGTCAAAGGGGATCACGGCCACCATCACGCCCGTGAGCCCGCCCAGCACGAAGGTGAAGAGAAAGCCCAGCAGGAAGAGCGTGGGGGTGTTCATGCGCACCTTGCCGCGCCACAAGGTGCCGATCCAGGCGAAGACCTGGATGCTGGTGGGCACGGCCACCGCGAGGCTCGCGGCCGACACCAGGCTCATCGACAGGCTGCCCAGCCCGGCGGTGAACATGTGGTGGCTCCACAGTGCGAAGCTAAAAAAAGTGGTGCCCATCAAGGCCACGATGATGGCCTTGTGACCCACCAGCCGCGTGCCCGTGAGCGTGGGCAGCATGGCCGAGACCATGCCCGCGGCCGGCAGGAA
>CAYPUS010000274.1:0-4336 GCA_964413815.1 uncultured Aquabacterium sp.
ATGATGCGCAACACCGGCCGCCTGTATGCCTTCGACGTCTCAGGCCATCGCCTGGACAAGCTCAAGCCCCGGCTGGCCCGCAGCGGCCTGTCGAACGTGTATGCCACGCAGATCGCCCACGAGAACGACGAGCGCATCAAGCGCCTGCGCGGCAAGATCGACCGTGTGCTGGTGGATGCGCCCTGCTCGGGCCTGGGCACCTTGCGCCGCAACCCCGATCTGAAGTGGCGTCAGAGCCCGAAGGCCATCGAAGAGCTGCAAGGCAAGCAGATGGCCATCCTGAACAGCGCGGTGCGCCTGCTCAAGCCGGGTGGCCGCCTGGTTTATGCCACCTGCAGCCTGATGCCCGCGGAAAACGAAGTCATCGCCCAGGCTTTCGCCGCTGAACACCCGGATCTGGTTCAGGTCGATGCGCGCGAGAAGCTGGAGCAAGCGGGTGTGACGCAGGCCGAATCGCTGGTCACGCCGGCGGGCCACCTGAGACTGTGGCCCCATCGGCACGCCACGGACGGGTTTTACGCCGTGGCATGGGAACGGAAGTAACCCCCCCTACGCGCTGCGCGCGCCCCCCCGGGGGGGCACCACCAGTGAACCGGCAAAGCCGGTCCACGGTGGTCGCTTGATCGGCGCGGGGTGTGCCGGAGGGGGCGAAGCGCTGTTGGGTTAGAACAGGCTTTCTTTGAAGTAGACGATGTCGTTGGGGTGCAGGCGGGAGCCCAGGTCGTCGGCGGAGATGGTGTAGATCTTCACCTTGCCGGTGGCGGGATCGCGGCGGTGCAGTTTGATGCCGCGCAGCGTGCCGCGCTGGTTTAGGCCGCCGGCCGAAGCCAGTGCCTGCTGCAGCGTCATGTCGCGCAACAGCACCTGTTGGCCGGGGCGCTGGACTTCGCCGTAGACATAGATCAGCGGTGCGCGATCGACCCAGACCGAGTCGCCAGCCTGCAGCACCATGTCTTCCTGGGCGCCGGTGGGCGCGAAGACCTTGGTGAAGTCGATTTCCTTGCGGAAGGGCTGGCCGTCACGCACGCCCGACACCACCACGAAATCGGAGCCGGTGCCCTGGATGATGCCGCCGGCTGCGGCCATGATCTCGGACAGCTTCTGCGAGCCGGCGGTCAAGGGATAGCGGCCCGGCTTTTGCACCTGCCCCAGCACGGAGACCTGGCTCGACACGGCGGCCAGCAGCAGCACCGATACCTGCGGTTGCTTGAGGAAGTTGCCATCCTTCAGACCGGCACTGATGGCCTTTTCGGCGTCGACGAGCGACAGGCCGGCCAACTTGATCGCGCCCAGCAGCGGATAGGTGATGGCGCCGTTGTCCCCGATGCGGGTTTCCATCGCCAGATCCGGGTTCTGGTAGACGCTGATGCGGATCTGGTCCCCGGGGCCCAGCACATATTCACCCGGCCCGGAAGCCTGCGCCATGAAACCCAAACCCATCAGCATGGCGGCCAGCAGCCACCGAGCCATGTCACGCATCCACATCATAAAAATAGGTCCTCTTTCAGGAGAATTAGGCAGGGCCAATGTAACACCCGGCGGCAGTGCGCCCGGTCTGACGCTCTGCGGAGCCAGAGTCGACTCAGACGCAGATTCTGACTGAAGGTTCCCTGGTTTCGGTCAACGCCGTCATATCAGCGCGACGCTGGTCTTGTCCAGATACCCGGGGATGTCCGCCGCGGGCATGGGTCGGGCGATGAGGAAACCCTGGACGTCATCGCAGCCCAGGGCCTTGAGCATGACCAGTTGCTCAGGCGTCTCGATGCCTTCGGCCGTGGTGTCCAGGCGCAGCGCGCGCGCCAGGTTGATGATGGCCGTGACCACGGCCTGCGCGTCCTGGTCGCTGTCGAGCGAACGCACGAACATGCCGTCGATCTTGAGCTTGTCCATGGGAAAGCGCTTGAGGTAGGCCAGCGAAGAGTAGCCCGTGCCGAAATCATCGAGGGCCACGCGCACGCCGCGGCTGCGCAAGGCCATCAGCGTGGCCTGGGCGCCATCGTGGTCCTCGATCAGCGCCGATTCGGTGATCTCCACTTCCAGGCGCTCGGGCGGCAAGCCACTCTCGCTCAGGGCCTCGTCCACCAGCTCGATCACCGCCGAGCTGCGGAACTGCACCGCCGACAGGTTCACCGCCACGCGCAGGTGACTGGGCCAGGTCGAGGCGATGCGGCAGGCCTCGCGCAGCACCCAGTTGCCCAGGGGGACGATCTGTCCGGTTTCCTCGGCCACGGGGATGAACTCACCGGGGCCGATCAGGCCGCGTTCGGAATGCTGCCAGCGCACCAGGGCCTCGAAGCCGATGACCTCGCCGGTCTCCAGCCGCGTTTGCGGCTGGAAGTGCAAGGTGAACTGCTTGGCCGTCAGGGCCTGCCCCAGTTCGTGCTGCAAACGCACGCGGGCGCGGGCGCTTTCGCCCATCTCATGCTGGTAGAAACGGTAGGTGTTGCGCCCGGCCGCCTTGGCCGCGTACAGAGCCAGGTCGGCGCATTGCAGCAGGGCCTGCGGATCGCGCCCATCGCCCGGTGCCAATGCCACGCCCACGCTCGCGTGCACTTCCACCAGTGCATCGTCCAGCTGACAGGGCTCGTTCATCAAGGTCACCAGGCGCTCGGCCAGCGCCCGTGCTTCCCTCACGCTGGACTGACTCCAGCTGAGCAGGGCGAACTCATCGCCGCCCAGCCGCGCCAGCAGATCGCCCTCGGCCACACAGGTCCTGAGCCGGCCGGCCACCCGGCGCAGCAACTGGTCGCCCACCGCATGGCCCAGCGAATCGTTGATGTGCTTGAAGTTGTCCAGATCCAGGAAGATCAGGGCACAGGGCTTGCCCGGCACGTTCGGATCCTGGGCCAGGCGGTTCAACTCGGCGCTGAAGCGGTGGCGGTTGGCCAGCCCGGTCAAGGCATCAAAGTTGGCCATGCGCGCCAGTTCATCGCGCGAGCGCCGGGCCTGGGTGATGTCGGCACCCACGCCGCGCCAGCCGGCCGAGCGGCCGTGTTCGTCGAACAGAGGCTTGGCCGTCATGGACCAGCAACGGATCTCGTGCCGCACCTCGACCGTGATTTCCATATCGCGGAATGGCTGCCCCATGCGGATGCAGGTGGTCAACTGGTGCAGCGCGCCCCGCGCATCTTCGTCCTCGGGGGGCAGCATGCTGGCGATCACCTCCGTGAAGGGCCGCTGCAGGAGCTCCTTGACGGTCATGTCAAAAGACTGCGCCAGGCGTGGCGAAACGTGCCGCAGATGACCGGTGGGCGAAATTTCCCAGAGCCAGTCGGACGCGTGCTCCTCGAAATCGCGCAGCAGCAGGTCGATCAGCTGCTTCTGGCGCTCGGTCTCGGCTTCGGCCCGCAGCCGGCTCATGAAGATGCGGCCATTGGCCAGCACCACGCCGCACATGATCACCACGTACACGACCAGCAGCAACAGCAGTGCGCCACCGCGGGCGTAGGGCGACATCGACAGCGACACCGTGCCGACCACGGCCAGCGTCACCACATAGGCCAGCGCGGCCGGCGGAATGGGGCTGAGCATGAAGGCCCCGCCACAGATCATGCCGACCACCACACAGGCGATCAGCATCGCCCCGATGTGATCCAAACTGGGGAACAGCGTGAATGGCAGCGATCCCCAGGCCAGGGCGAAGAAGATGACCTGCCCGACGATCATGTTGATCGAGGCGCGGGTCGCCGTGGGACGCGGCCCGGGCGCCATCATGCGCCCCCACCAGACGCCCGACACCGCCATCGACATCACGCCAACCAGGCACCAGACCGCCAGCAGCCAGTGCGGCACGTCCTCCCAGAGGGACCAGCAGATCGTGATCGTGTTGATGGCGTTGCCCACCGCGACCAGCGGCAGGATGCTCAGCAGCGCCTGGATCTGGCGGGCGCGGAAATGCGCGGCCAGCGGGCCGTCGACCGATTCGCCTGGCACGACTTCATGGACCAGCGACACAAGACGCTGACGCCAGTCGTCAAGCTGATCACGGTGTGGGGGTGGGGAGCCGGTCATGCGCAAGTGGAGGGGAACCTCCTCAGCATCGGCATTCCCGGCCCAAACTTGACCCGCGATCACGCAATGGCCCACGTCGACTTGCGCCCGCTTGCGGGGCATTCCTCACGAACCGGCGCGAATTTGTAGGGGCATTTCGCTTACCATCCCTCCCCTTGCCGAGTGAAATGCTTTGTCATGAGTTCCGACCAGCCCCTGTCAGACGCCGAACAATCGCTGCGTGATGCAGCCCTGGAGTACCACCGCCTGCCTTCGCGCGGCAAGATCGCGGTGAACCCGACCAAACCCTTGTCCAACCAGCGCGACCTGTCCCTGGCCTATTCGC
>CAYPUS010000274.1:4346-4664 GCA_964413815.1 uncultured Aquabacterium sp.
CCTACCCCTGTCTGGCCATCGAGAAGGACCCGAATCTGGCGGCGGATTTCACCTCGCGCGGCAACCTGGTCGCCGTGGTGACCAACGGCACCGCCGTGCTGGGCCTGGGCGACATCGGCCCCCTGGCCTCCAAGCCGGTGATGGAAGGCAAGGGCTGCCTGTTCAAGAAGTTTGCCGGCGTCGACGTGTTCGACATCGAGCTGGCCGAGCGCGACCCCGACAAGCTGGTCGACATCATCGCGGCGCTCGAGCCCACGCTGGGCGGCATCAACCTCGAGGACATCAAGGCCCCCGAGTGCTTCTACATCGAGAAGAAGC
>CAYPUS010000275.1:0-4663 GCA_964413815.1 uncultured Aquabacterium sp.
GATGGTGGAAGCTGCCCGAGTGGCCGGTCCCCTCCGGGGTATGCGGTGGGCCTGGATGGGTACACCGATTGCTGAATTGGACCTACGTCGGCAATTTCGCCGATGCTTTGTTCAGGAGATCAATCATGACTCAGCAGAACCGTGACCAAGCCAACCAGCAGCAAGGCGGCCAACAGCAAAATCAACGCTCTGGTCAGCAAGAGCAATCCAACCAGAACCAACGCCAGCAAGGTGGTCAGAACAAGCAGAACCAGATTGACCAGCCCGGCCAAGGCAAGAGCGACCAATCTTCTCGCCGCGATCAGCAACAATCCTGATCACGCGCCATGAGCCGGAGCGGGCGGGGGCCAGGGCCTCCCGCCCGCTTTTTTCATGCCATTCAGGCGGTGGCGCGCAGCCATCTCAGCAAGGCCTGGGCCGTTTCGGGTTGCGTGAAGTAGCTTGTGTGCAGCACGCCGCGCGAGGCGGGGAAGTGCAGGTGCCGATCGGGCTCGATCTGCCGCATGCCACCCCAGCTTGACATGCCGGCCGTGGGCACGACCAGGTCGTTGGCGGCCTGTTGAAAGACGCGGTCGATGACCGAGTCGGCTGCCGTGCAGAAAGCGGCTGCCAATCCGGCGTTGGCAGGCGCGAAATCCGCGCCGATGCCATACAGCGTCACACCCGGCAGGGCCGCGGCGTTCAGACTGGTCAGCCAGCTGTGGCCAGGGCACATGGCGGCCAGGCCATCCAGGCCGTGGAGCCCGGCGTGACCGATGACCTTGACCACCGCCAGCACCGCTTCGAGCGCATCGGTCCAGTCCGGCGTGGCGGAGGTGAGGTTGAGGGCCGTGGTGCAGCGATCCAGGAAGGCCACCACGTGGTCGGGGTCGGCCAGCAAGGTGCCTTCATTGGGCACACCCACCAGCACGATGCGCCGGACTTTGAAGCGAGAGGGATCCCCGCCGGCCAGCGCGGGCTGCGCCAGCAGGCGGCTGAGCAGGCCGCCACGGCTGTGGCAGACGATGTCGACCTCGAGGCTGGCGTGGGCGGGCATCTCGTCGAAGAACCACTGGGCGTTCTCCATCGGCGTGGCCGAGACGCTGGGGTGATCGAAGCAGAAGACGCGCCGCCCATATTGCGTGGCGAGTTCGGCCAGCGTCGCCTCGGGCAGACCTCCGAACGCGGCTCTGGATGTGCTGAAGGTGCCGTGCACCCAAAGCAGGGCAGGGCCCTGGCCCAGCCTGTCCCAATCGCCTGCGCTGAGCGCGCTGCGGTCGTCGGGCAGGAAGCGGCCCACGCGATGGGGGCGCTTGAAGCTCTCCCAAAAAGCCACAGCCTTGTCGATGGCCGGGCCGAACACCGCATCGGTGACGGGGTAGACCAGCACCTTCAAGACTTTGCGGCCCAGCAGGCTGATCATGCTGCGGTCCGCTGCCGTGGCGGCCACGGTGGGCGGCGTCATGGCCACTTCGCGCGGAATCAGAAAGCGTTTGACGGCCCCATGTCCGCGCAGCGCGGCAGGCTGGATGTGCTGCGCCTCGTCCAGCGGGAAGTGCCAGTGCAAAGCACCTGCCTCATCGACCGACAGCACGATCTGCCCGACGGCAGGGCCCAGGTCGGGCATGGTCAGCTCGAAGGCGTCCGCACCATCGGCGCCGCGCACGGGCCGGGCTGCCGGGGGCGGCGGGACCGGCTGCACGGCCATGTCGATGGTGGCCACCTCGTCCATGCCGGCGTTGCCCAGCGCGGCGTCCAGATCGGGGCTGGCCTGCTCGGCGCCGCGTGTGCCCGGTGCCCGCGCATCCAGCCGCCGCGCCTGGCCTTTGAGCCCCGGCGCGCGCAGTGTCAGATTGGCGCCCAGGTACACCGGCGTGTTGTCGCCGGGCAGGTCGATCATGTGGGCCATGTTCAGGCCTCCTTGTCGCGCATGAGGGTCAGGCCGGGGTGGCCGTAGTAGACATAGGCCAGCCGCGTCAGGCTGTTGGGCTCGTCATCGGCGAATTGCGCGCGCAGCTCGCGCAGGATGGCGGCCACGGGCTGCCCTGCGGTGTTCGGCGAGCCGAAGGCCCGTTTGTAGAAGGCCATCGCGGTGTCATGCGCCAGGCCATCGTCCACCGACCACAAGGGCGCCAGAAAGCCTCTGAAGCCGCCCTTGATGGCCTCGCCCGCGAAGCCAGAGAACGAGGCCAGCAATTCGCCCGCCTTGCCAACCTGGCAGGCATTCATGAAGAGGAAGGGCCGCGAGACCTTGCCCAGTGGTGCATTGCCGAACAGCAGCGGGCTCAGGCGTGCGCCGTTCTCCAGGATCACCGCGGCATCGAGCACGTGGTCCTGCAGGGCTTCGCCGTGGCAGGCGAAGTGCACGACCTCGGCGCCCCCCGGTGAAGGCGGGCCAAGCTTCGCATACAGCAACTGCTTGAGCTGGGCGGCATCGGCCTGCAGCAAGATGCCGCCATACAGCTGTCCAAGCTGGCGTGCCTCTTGCTCGGCCTTGTCCAGCTTGCGCCACAGCGAGCGCGCCGCATAGTCGCCGAAGACGACGGCGAGGTGGCGCACGGCCACCTGTTCGCGCGGCGGCAACTCGGCATGGCGCAGGGGCCAGCGGCCGATGTTGACCTGACAGCCCAGATGGGGCGGGGCATCGGGGGCCAGTTTGTCGGCCTCTTCCATCAGCGCCAGCTCCCAAGGCACATGGGATTCGGTGGTCAGCATCAGCACATTGGGCAGGCGCGTCTCACCGCTGGCCAGCATGGCTTGGTGCACCGCGCTCAGCACAGGCCAGAAGGCGGGCGGCATGGCCTGGCGGATGGTCTTGCCCAGGCTCTGGATCATCAGCTCGGCAAAGCCCTGGGCCTGGCTGGCCTGCACTTCCGCGATGATCTTGCCGCCCAGCTGCGCGCTGTCCGAGCCGATGTCGCACGCTTGGGGGCGATCGGGCAGCGCCACGGCGTGGGGCGAGGCGAAGCTCCACACATAACGGCCTTCGGCCGCATCGTCGTCGCTGGGCTTGTCGATGATGACCGTCAGGTCCACGGGCGGCAGGCCGGGGCGCAACTGAACGGGAGGGGGAACCGGCTCCGCGCTGCGCGTCCACAGCTGCCCGCTGCCTTGCGGATCGTCCGCCGGCTGGTGGCCCGGGGGTGTCACGGCCAGGCGGCGCAAGGCGGTGCCGCAAGGCTGTCCTTCATACAGAAAGACCGCGGTCAGGGTGGTCAGCAGCGGTGCTGCGTCCACGCCAAGCACGGGCGCGATCAAGGCGATTTCCGCGTGGGCGTCACCGGGGTGGGCGCGGCTGACCTGAAGACGGCGGCGCAAGCCTTGCGGCGCTTCGAAGCCATCGACGAGCAGCAGCACATCCAGCTCGAACTGGGTGATGGACGCGGGCAAGGCGATGCGGACCAGCCCGCCCTGCACCTGGGGTTGAGGCAACTCGGCCAGGCCGACGACAACCGTGAAGGCCTGCTGGGCTTCGACGCGTTCGGGCGCGGACAAACGGGGCCAGGCGCTGAAGCCAGTTGCGGGCTGAGCGGGTGGCACGGGGGGCGATGCCGTGGCGCTGCCTGCGCCAGCACTTGCGCCTGCGCCGGCTGGGGCGGCGGTCTCGTTCGGTGATTGGCCACGCATGGATCGCAGCGCGCGCTCGATGGTGCGGCCCACGCCGCCACCGAAGGCAGGTGAGGACCGGGGCGGCGCGCGGGTGGGCGAGGAAGAAGGCCGCACCGGTGCCGCCCGGACCGTGCTGGTGGGCTGCATTGTGGGCGGCGCCATGGACGGGCCTGCGTTGGCAGGCTGCGCGGTCAAGCCCACGCGCACGCCAATGCAACGGCCACCCTCGACAACGATCAGGGTGTCGGATGGGCGTGTGCCGAGCAGATCGGCTGAGGCTTTGGCGACCGGGGCAGCGCTTGCCGCCTTCAGCTGGAACAAGTCCAGCAGGCGCTGGTCTTTGGGTGCCGCGCGCAGCTGTGGCAGCACGGTTTCGCGATCACGCAGGTACCAGAAGATCACCAGGCCATCGACGCGCCGGATCACCACCCAAGGCGTGCTTGGCGCGGCCTCGCTTAAGAGCCGGGCCAGCGCCTCTTGCGCATGCAAGCCGGCCCCGAGCACGGATGCCGAAACGAGATCTTGCATGGGGCCTCCCTGGCGATGCGGGCGGGGATGCGGGCTGCAACGTGGGCGATGTGGCCATCGCCCTGCCCGTGCCACGTGCCGTCATGGGCACGCTGCATCATCGCGCCGGGAGGCTGGAAATTCAAGCCATGCTGGCCGCTCAGGCTTCGACGCGGAACACGCGCACGGCGTCGACCAGGCGGGCCGCCTGCTGGCTGAGGCTGTCGGCCGCGGCCGCGCTTTCCTCCACCAGTGCGGCGTTCTGCTGCGTGACCTGGTCCAGCTGGTTGACCGCATCGCCAATCTGACCGACGCCTTGTGACTGCTCGGCATTGGCGGCGCTGATCTCGCCGATCAGGTCGCTCACGCGCTTGACCTGGGCGACGATGTCGCTCATGGTGCGGCCTGCTTCGCCGACCTGCTGGCTGCCGGCTTCGACCTTCTCGACGCTCTCGGTGATCAGTCCCTTGATTTCCTTGGCCGCCGTGGCCGAGCGCTGGGCCAGGGTGCGCACCTCGCTGGCCACCACCGCAAAGCCGCGGCCCGTGCTGGCGAGCAAGGCCGCGGC
>CAYPUS010000276.1:0-4649 GCA_964413815.1 uncultured Aquabacterium sp.
TCTTCGATGACGGACGTGGTTATGGCGAAGTCGTGGGTGAGCTGCTCCTGCTGGGCCTGGTGGCCGCGGGCCTGCTGGCCGCCAGCGTCACCGCCATCCTGCGAGTGGCGAGGCGCGCAGAGCCGCCAGCCGAGCGGCCAAGCCGGGAGGGTGCGCGATGAGCCAGCCGACCTCGATGCGCACGCGGCAAGCCAACGCAGCCGACCCGTCGGCTGCGCACGCCCATCGCCCCTGGCCGGTGGTCGTGTTGACCGCCCTGGGCGCCTGGTTCTCCCTGGTGCCCTTGCTGATGGTGCTGGCCCTGCTCTTTGAGCAGAGCTGGCGCACAGGCCCCGGCCCCTATGTGTGCGGCGTGCTGCTGCTGGGCGGGGCGCTGACGGTGATGCGCAGCCGCGGCCTGTCGCTGTTCATGGAGCAACTGGCCTGGCCGGTGCTGCTGCTGGGCCTGGGTGCCATGGCCTTTGGCTTTGCCCGCGATTTCAGCCTGGCGGGCGCCTGCGTCGCCTTGGCGCTCACGGCCTTGCTGCTGTCCTGCCTGGTGCCCCAGCCCTCGCTGCGCGCCTTGCTTGGCGCGGCCACGCTGCAACTGGCCGCGCTGGCCTGGGCGAAAGTGGGCGGTTGGCGTGAGACGCAAAGCCGTGTCGCCTGGGCCGTGCACATCGGCGTGCTGGCGGTGGCGGCGCTGATGTACGCGCGCGATGCCTTGGCGGCCCGCGACCGCACTGCGCCGGCCGTCCTGGCCTGGTCCAACAGCCTGCTCGGTGGCGCGGCGGTGGCGGCCCTGGCGTCCCTGGCCTCGTGGTCGGGCATGGCCATGCTGCTGCCGGCGGCCCTGGGCGGCAACCCCAGCGGAGCAGGCGGCTGGCAGGCGTCGGCAGACGGCGCCTGGCTGATTTGGGCCGGCATCTCCGCGGGGGCCGCGCTGCTGGGTGCCGCATGCCTGTGGCGGGCCTGGCCAGCCTGGCGCCAGCCCTGGTGGGCGGGCGTGCTGCTGGCGCTGGCCGGCCTGTCCTTCCTCATGCCTGGCCTGGGCCTGGCACTGGCTTGGTTGGCCCTGTGCCTGCTGAGCAGCCGCCCCAAGCTGGCCGCCTGGTCCCTGGCCGTCACGGCCTGGATCATCAGCGCCTTCTACTACACCCTGGCCTGGCCGCTGAGCAGCAAGGCCGTGATGCTGGCCGCCGCCGGCCTCGCCTTGGGCGCACTGGGCTGGTGGGGCGTGCGGCAGGCCACGGCCGGCGCCGCACATGGCGAGGCAGGCGGCTCGGCCAAGGAGCACACCCGCGCCATGCCTGCCGATCAGCGCGGCAGGGGCTGGCTCTTGCTCGCCTGTGCCGTTGGCGCCCTGGCGCTGGTCAACCATGGCATCTGGCAAAAGGAAACCTTGATCCGGGAAGGCCAGCCCGTCTTCGTGCCTCTGGCGCCGGTCGATCCGCGCTCGCTGATGCAGGGCGACTACATGGCGCTGCGCTTCGCCTTGCCACCGGCGCCCGATGCGCGCCATCCGGCTGCGGACCTCGCTGGCGGTCGCCGGTGGTATGCCGTCGGCCAACGCGACGCACGTGGCGTGCTCACGCTGCAGCGCCATGACCACGGGCAGGGCCAGCTGGCAGCCCATGAGATGCGCATCGAGCTCACCCCCAAGCCGCGCGGCTGGACCATCGCCACCGACGCCTGGTTCTTCGCCGAAGGCGATGCGGCGCGTTGGGCGCAGGCGCGCTATGGCGAGTTCCGCGTGGACGCCCAAGGCCGGGCCCTGCTCGTGGGCCTGCGCGACGAGGCCCTGCGGCCCATCCGCACAGATCCCGTGGAACCGTGACGCCTTGGCATGTTTCCACCCGCCACTGACGGGCCTTTCAGGGGGCGGCCGGAGCCCGCGCGCCACAGTCCCTAAAATGCGGCGCAGCTCATCCACCCCCAAGGCCCCCCATGTCCCGCACCTACCGCATCGCCCCCAGCATCCTGTCCGCTGACTTCGCCCGCCTGGGCGAGGAAGTCCGCAACGTGATCGATGCCGGTGCGGACTGGATCCACTTCGACGTGATGGACAACCATTACGTCCCCAACCTGACCTTCGGGCCGATGATCTGCCAGGCCCTGCGCAAGCACAGCGTCAAGGCCGACGGCACCAAGGTGCCCATCGACGTGCACCTGATGGTCCAGCCCGTCGATGCCCTGGCCCAGGCCTTCGCCAAGGCCGGCGCCGACATCATCACCTTCCACCCCGACGCCAGCCCCCACACCGACCGCACCCTGCAGCTCATCAAGGCCGAAGGCTGTCAGGCCGGCCTGGTCTTCAACCCCGCCATGCCGGTCGATGTGCTCGAGTGGGTCATCGACAAGGTCGACGTCGTGCTGCTGATGAGCGTGAACCCCGGCTTCGGCGGCCAGAGCTTCATCGACAGCGCGCTGCGCAAGGCCGAGAAGGTGCGCAAGATCATCGATGCGTCCGGCCGCGACATCCGCCTGGAGATCGACGGCGGCATCAAGCCCGACAACATCCGCCGCGCCGCCGACGCGGGCGTGGACACCTTCGTGGCCGGCAGCGCCATCTTCGGCCAGCCCAGCTACAAGGCCGTGATCGATTCGATGCGGCAGGCGCTGGCGGGCTGAGTCAGCGCTGGCGCCAGGCTTCGAACTCGGAAGGCCGCAAGCCATAACGCGTCAGCACGCCCTCCTGCAAACGACGCCAGCCTTGTCCAGCAACATGTCCAAAGCGACCTCGATTCGCGGCGGCGAGCCCAGCGGTCGGTAGACGCTCTGCCCGATGTAGCCCATCTGATTGCGCACACGCCCTTCATCTGTTGGATTGGGCATCAGGTTCTCGGCCAGCGTCGCGTGCACGTTCATCAGCGTGTAGCGATCGAAGCCCACCGTTTCGATGTTGTCCACCAGCAGCTCGATAGCGGCTTTGTGGTTGAGGATCATCTGGGTTTCCAGCAAGGCCTTGCCTTCGGCCACCTCGCCCATCTCGATCAGTGGGGCTGGGCTGCGGCCCCTTCCCGCCATACGCAACAAAACGTACACTTTGCGCATCTCCCGTCCCGTGATGCGAGGTGCCGCATGGCCATCCTGCTGGATACGTCGAATGGTGCGAAGCACGCGCTCAAGCCCTATCACGTGCTCGGCCGCTCCCCGCGCCACGCCGACTGCGTGCTGCCCTCGCCCGACGTCTCGCTGATCCATGCCTATGCCCGCTGGGAGGCTGAGCGCTGGATCGTCGTCGATGAAAGCCGCAACGGCACCTTCCTCAACGGCGAGCGCCTGCCCAAGGACACCCCCACCCCCTTGCAGATCGGCGACGAGTTGTGCTTTGGCACGCAGGACATGGCGCCATGGCAGGTGCTCGACCTGACTGCGCCCGCCGACCTGCTGCTGCCCCTGTCGCTGGGCCAGCACACCATCACGCTGGCGCCCTTCCAGAACCTGCCCAACGATGCCGAGCCGCAGGTTTGCGTCTACCGCGGGCCCAGCGGCCAATGGGTGGCGGAAACCAGGGACGGCATGACCCTGCTCAACAACGGCGACACCGTCTACATCGGCGGCCACGCCTGGCGCCTCATGTGCGCCGAGGAGCGGCTCGACACCGTGGTGCCCACCCGCCAGGTCACCTGCATGAAGTTCCAGAGCAGCGAAGACGATGAACACGTCTTCCTCACCCTGCTGAGGGGCCGCGCCATGCTCGATCTGGGCGAGCAGCCTTACCACTACCTGCTGCTCTTGCTGGCCCGTCAGCATCTGGTCGACGCGGCGGCGGCGGACCTGCCACCTCAATTGCAAGGTTGGATCGATGTCGACACCCTGGTCCGGCAACTCGACATGGACAAGACCCACCTGCACATCCACGTCTTTCGCCTGCGCAAGCAGTTCGAGCCGGTCGTGGCGCAGGGCTTCTTGCAGCAGGACTTCATCGAGCGGGGGCAGCGCGGCCTGCGCCTGGGCAATGTGGCCGTCGAGGTCTGGCACGGCGCCCGGCTGGAAGGCAGCTGGCGGCCCTCGCAAATGGCGCCGCAGTTTGCGGCCTGACATGAAGCTTGATGCCCCCGCCTGACCGGTACACAGGCAACGGTTGACGGCAGCCAACTCCGTTACAGCCCCGCCGTCACCCCGGCTATGCTTGCGCCCCATGGCCGCCGTCTTTCCCCATTTCCCGCCCTCCCGCCTGCCCCACGTCGGCACCACCATCTTCACGGTGATGTCGGCGCTGGCGCAGCAGCACGGCGCGATCAATCTCTCGCAAGGCTTTCCGGATTTCGAGCCGCCGGCCGAACTGCTGGCGCTGCTCGAGCAGGCCATGCGCGGCGGCCACAACCAGTACGCGCCCATGGCCGGCGTGCCGGCGCTGCGTGAGGCCATCGCGGCCAAGGTGCAGGCCCTCTACGGCCCTAGTTACGACGCCGAGCACGAGATCACCATCACGGCGGGCGCCACGCAGGCCATCTTCACCGCCATCGCCGCCATGGTGCACCCGGGTGACGAGGTCATCGTCTTCGCCCCCGTCTACGACAGCTACGGCCCGTCCATCGAACTGCAAGGCGGCAAGGTCGTGCACGCCATGCTGCGCCATAAAAGCAGACAACCATATATTTAAATCTAGTTTTCCGCATATAGATTTTATGTTCAATAAGGCCATTCATGATATATTTTACAAG
>CAYPUS010000277.1:0-571 GCA_964413815.1 uncultured Aquabacterium sp.
GCCGCTGCCCTTCTTCCTGCACAAGGTGACGGGGGAACTGCATCCTGAAACCATGGCCTTCATGGACCGCGCCGCCGATCTGGTGGAACAGGGCGGCGTCGAGGCTTGGTCCAAGCTCGATCCGGCCGAGTGGCTGGGTGCGCAGGCGGGCGAGTACAGCAAGTCCACCGACATCCTCGATGTGTGGTTCGACTCGGGCACCTCTTTCTTCCACGTGCTCAATCCGAAGCAAGGCAGCCACCCGGATGCGGGCCACGCTGAAGGGCAGGAGGCTGACCTCTACCTGGAGGGGCACGATCAGCACCGCGGCTGGTTCCACAGCTCGCTGCTGGCCGCCTGCGCCATCTATGGCCGCGCGCCCTATAAGGGCCTGCTGACCCACGGCTTCACGGTCGATGGTCAGGGCCGCAAGATGTCCAAGTCGCTGGGCAACACGGTCGCGCCGCAAGAGATCAGCAACAAGATGGGTGCCGAGATCATCCGTCTGTGGGCCGCGTCCACCGACTATTCGGGCGACCTGGGCATCGACGACAAGATCCTGGCCCGCGTGGTCGACGGCTACCGCCGCATC
>CAYPUS010000277.1:581-1293 GCA_964413815.1 uncultured Aquabacterium sp.
CGCATCCGCAACACCCTGCGCTTCCTGCTGGCCAACACCAGCGATTTCGATCACGTCAAGGACGCCGTGCCGCTCGAAGAGCTGCTGGAGGTTGACCGCTATGCGCTGGCGCGTGCCTCGCAACTGCAGGAAGACATCCTGGCGCACTACGAGCGCTATGAGTTCCACCCCGTGGTCGCCAAGCTGCAGGTGTACTGTTCGGAAGACCTGGGCGCTTTCTACCTGGACGTGCTCAAGGACCGTCTGTACACCAGCGCGCCCAAGAGCCATGCCCGCCGTGCCGCGCAGACCGCGCTGTGGCACATCACCAATGCGATGCTGCGCTGGATGGCCCCGTTCTTGAGCTTCACCGCCGAAGAGGCCTGGAAGGTCTTCGCGGGCGGCCGCAACAAGGGCGAGCCCGCGATGGGCAGCAGCAAGGAATCGATCTTCATCGAAACCTACTGGGACTTCCACAAGGCCGATGCCGACCTGGAGCTGCTGGCCAAGTGGTCGCGCATCCGCGCCTTCCGTGAAGAGGTCAACCGCCGCATCGAAGAGGTGCGGGTGCGCGGTGAGGTGGGCTCGTCGCTGCAGGCCAATGTCTTCGCCACCTTGTCCGGCGAGGATGCCCGCCTGCTGGCGGACCTGCGCAGCCTGGGCGATGACCTGAAGTTCGTGCTGATCGTCTCGGCAGTGGAAGTGGCCGAGGGCGATGCCACGCAGATCGAGG
>CAYPUS010000277.1:1303-4647 GCA_964413815.1 uncultured Aquabacterium sp.
CAAGTGCGAGCGCTGCTGGCACTACCGCGAGGATGTGGGCGTCAATGCCGCACACCCGACGCTGTGCGGCCGCTGCGACAGCAATCTGCATGGCCAGGGCGAAGCCCGCGTGCACGCCTGATTGCGCAGCAGAGTCGAGCAGCGCATATGGCAAGCAAAAAATCCGGCGGCAGAAGCTGGCAGGGGTTGGTGCCCTGGCTGTGCATCGCGTTCATCGTGATCCTGGCCGACCAGTTCACCAAGATCTTGGTGGTCGGTTACTTCCAGCACGGCCAAAGCCGCGAGGTGTGGTCCTTCTTCAACCTGGTCCGTGCGCACAACTCGGGCGCGGCGTTTTCCTTCTTGGCCAGTGCTGGCGGATGGCAGCGCTGGTTCTTTGTCGGGCTGGGCTTGGTGGCCGTGGGCTTCATGGTCTACATGCTGCGGCAGCATGGGCACCAGCGGATGTTCGCCTGGGCCTTGTCGCTGATCATGGGCGGGGCCGTCGGCAATGTGATCGACCGGCTGGTGCACGGGTATGTGGTGGACTTCCTGGATTTCCATTGGCGCTTCCTGTCGCCGATGTTCCATGGGGGGCACTTCCCGGCCTTCAACATCGCGGATTGCGCGATCACGGTGGGGGCTGGGTTGTTGATCCTGGACGAACTGAGGCGGGTTCGGCGGGGGTGATTTTTTTGCTTTCGGTGCGTTGGGAAGCGTGCTGAAGCTTGGGTGCTTTTTCGGTGCACCGCGGGGCGGGGGCTGAGGGGGCGATGGCCGGGCTCCTGCGGTGGCGGCCCCGCTGGGCGGAGCCGCCCCCAAAGTCGCCCGGCCATCGCCCCCTCAGCCCTCTTCCTCCCCGCTTGCCGCTTGCTGCAGCCTTGCTTGGTGTGGCGCGAGGCGTCACTCCGCGCTCCCTTGATGGCGTAAGGCCAAGCCCTCGTGGCATGAGGCGAGCAGGGCGGAAAAGGCTGGGGCGGTCTCTGGCCGAGCGACTTTGGTGGCGGCTCCGCGCAGCGGGGCCGACACCGTAGGAGCCCGGCCAGAGACCGCCCCAACCACACCCTGCGGTGCAGCAACAAAGCGCAACGGCTGGTAAGAAGACGGGGGTCATGTCTCCGCATTTGCCCTGATGACGGCGCCCGCCAGGGGGCGTACTTTCTCTGGTTGAGCACCCCGCTCAAGGAGAGAAGGCATGGGCACGTCAGGTCCGCTGACGCATCACGTTCTGGTATCCCGCCGCCGCAATCACAGGCGCCGTTCAACGTTCCGTCGCGCACACCCCAGGTCTTCACACGATCGCGCCGCCCACCATCACGGCGCCCCCGATGCCGCCGACTCCGAACTGGTCGGCACCGCCTCCATGCTGGATGTGCCGTCCCGCTTCCTGATGCCAGTGCGCAGCGCGCATCACATGGCCTTGTCGCCCACGGCTGGCCAGGTGCGCATCTCGCCCGTCATCGACGACGTGGCGCAGCAGGAGGGGCAGCACGAGCCCAGCGTGCTCGACCTGCCGCTGACCACCCTGAACTGGCGCGACCCTTTCGAGTGGCTGGCCCTTGGCTGGCACGATTTCAATCAGGCGCGTGGCATCGGCCTGTTCTATGGCGCCTGCTTTGTGCTGATGGGCTGGCTGCTTGTGGCTTGCTTCCAGATGGCACCCGAATACACGCTGGCGCTGTCCGCCGGCTTCCTGCTGATGGGGCCCTTCCTGTGCCTGGGCCTCTACCAGGCCAGCCGAGCCATCGGGCAGGGCCGCAGGCCCCGCTTCGCCGAATCCCTGATGGCCTGGCGCCTCAACCAGAGCCAGTTGGCCCTCTTCGCCTGCGTGCTGCTGGTGCTGGAGATGCTGTGGGGGCGTGCCGCGCTCATCGTCTTTGCCGTCAGCTTCGAGGGCATGCCCGATTTCAGCGGGCCGCTGCACAGCTTCCTGAGCGGCGAGATGCTGGTCTTCCTGGTGTCCTACATGGCGGTCGGTGCGGTGTTCGCAGGCCTGATCTACGCCATCAGCGCCATCAGCATGCCCATGATGATGGACCAGGGCACCGATGCCATCTCGGCCGCACTGGCCAGCATGCGCCTGGTGTTCACCCAGACCAGCGTGATGCTCCTGTGGGGCATGCTGATCACCTTGCTGGTGTCCATGGCGATGCTGCCGGGTTTCCTGGGCCTGCTTGTCGTCGGGCCGGTTCTGGGGCACGCTTCCTGGCACGCCTACAAGGCCGCGACCACGCCACGCGCTTGACGACGATTCTGATGGCCTAATGGCGGGCTTGTCGCATGACAGCTGCCCTGCCTTGACCCCCCTGACCCCACGCATCCTCCTTTACCTGCTCTTGCCTCCCATGATGTGGGCGGGCAATGCGGTCGTGGGCCGCCTGCTCGTGCATGACCTGGGCCTGCCGCCGGTGGCGATGAACGCCTGGCGCTGGCTGCTCGTGGCCCTGTTGTTGATGCCCCTGGCATGGCGCAGCCTGCGTCCTTTGGGCGCCATCCGTGAGCGCTGGCTCTACCTGCTGGCCATCGGTGTGCTGGGTGTGGGCACCTACAACACACTGCAATACCTCGCCCTTCAGACCTCCTCGCCGCTGAACGTGACCCTCATCGGCGCCAGCGTGCCGATCTGGATGATGGCGGTGGGCGCGATCGGTTTCGGACAAGCCATCCACCTGCGGCAGGTGGCGGGCGGTGCCTTGTCGGGCAGCGGTGTGCTGCTGGTCATCGCCAAGGGCCGATGGGAGACCTTGCGCCAGGTCGAACTGGTGCCTGGCGACATGCTGATGCTGCTGGCCAGCCTGGCCTGGGCCATCTACAGCTGGCTGCTGGCCAAGCCGCCGCCGTCCATGCAGGGCGCACGCAGACCGGTCTGGGACTGGGCGGCATTCCTGCAGATTCAGGTTCTGTTCGGCCTGATGTTCGCGGGCCTGTGCGCGGGTGTGGAGGCGCTGGTCCTGTCCATGGGCGATCAGCCCATGGGGCTTGTGCCCACGGGACTGGGCGCATGGGCCGGCCTGCTGTTCATCGCCATCGGCCCGTCCATCCTGGCCTACTGGGGCTGGGGCCGGGGCGTGCAGGCGGTGGGGCCGACATTGGCGGCCTTCTTCGGCAACCTGATTCCCATCTTTGCCGCGCTGTGGTCGGCCCTCTTCCTGGGACAGCATCCAGACTGGTACCACCCCGTGGCGCTGCTGCTGATCGCCTGCGGCATCGCGGTGTCTTCACGCCAAGCCGCATCGCCCAAATAACACCTCAGAAACGCCACCTCAGAAGCGCCGGCGTCCACCGCGTGATTTGAAGGGGGGCTGCCCGCGCCAGTAGCGGATCATCAGCCAGCCGCCCAGCATGCCGCCCACCTGGGCGGCATG
>CAYPUS010000278.1:0-4645 GCA_964413815.1 uncultured Aquabacterium sp.
GCCCACGTTCACGTGCGGCTTGGTCCGTTCGAACTTACCTTTTGCCATGTTTCTCGCTCCTGGCGCCCGGATCTGTAGATCGAGCCAAAGAAAAGAAGTGATGAAAGAAGAAGGGGGTTGTGGTGCCCATGGGCAGGATCGAACTGCCGACCTCTCCCTTACCAAGGGAGTGCTCTACCACTGAGCCACATGGGCATCGACACAGGTTTGCGCTGGAAAAACCGCGCGAGCGCCAACGCAAACCCGTGTCGACAGACACTGAAACCAACCAGAGGGTGGCGACTGTAGCATGCCGGCGGTGACAGAACCCAGACCTGGAGCGGGAGACGGGAATCGAACCCGCGTCATTAGCTTGGAAGGCTAAGGTTCTACCATTGAACTACTCCCGCCCGGGAGCTCAAGCCTCAAGCCACGCAGCCATCCAAGGATGCCTGCCCGGCGCTGAAGCCCAGTTCAGCCACACAACACAACATCGCACAACATTGCGCGATTTGCACCAACAACAATCGACAACAACCGAAATTGGGTTGCCTGGTGGAGGAGGCTGGATTCGAACCAGCGTAGGCGTAAGCCAACAGATTTACAGTCTGCCCCCTTTAGCCACTCGGGCACCCCTCCAAGGCAAGCCCTAGACTTTAGCACAGCTTTTCAAGCCGCCTCAAGTTCACGTCGTTTTTTTGTTGGCCTGAACAAGCAGATCGGCCAACAGCTCGTCGACCCGGGCGGCATAGGCCGGCAGATCGAAGCGCATGGCCCAGGCCTGCAGGGCATCGGCGGCTTCGGCCGGCGCGGGCGGCTCGGTGCCGGCCTGGAACATCAACTGCACAAGGGCCGAGGCGTCACGTGGATCGAAGCGCAAGGCGCCCGGCGGCGTGACCTCATCGAGCGCCGAGCCGAAGGCCGTGGCCACGGGCGTGCCGCAGGCCGCCGCCTCGACCACCGGCAGGCCGAAGCCTTCGGCATACGAGGGTTGCCACACACGCTCGGCCTGGCGGTACCAGTTGCCCAACTGGCCATCGTTGATGCCATGCACGAAGCGCACATGCGGCGGCACGGTGGACACATCGCGCGGGTGGCCGATCACCACCAGTTCCGGGATGGCACCCGGCCACATCTCGCGCGCCTTCTGCCAGGCGGCGATGAACCAGGGCACGTTCTTGCGCGGCGCATGGCTGCCCACGAGCAGCCAGTAGCGCTCGGGGGTGTAGATCTCTTGCTGTAGGCGCTGCCAAGGCTCGAAAGGCACGGCGTTGGGCAGCACACGCAGGCGCGCCCGCGCCGCCGGGAACAGCCCGGCAACGGCATGCGCGGTGTACTCGGAGGGCACCCAGATGGCATCGGCCAGCGCGACCGAGTGACGGATGCTGTAGCGGTCGAACCAGCGCGCCGCGAAGGCATCCCAGCCGCTGCCACGCGCAAGCGGTTCGGTCAGCTCGAACACGTCGTGCATCTGCAGCACCCACTTCGTGCGCTGGCGCCGCACCTCGCTCAAACCCAGGGGCAGGCCGTGGTTGCCCGTGGCGATGAAGACATCGGCCGCCAGGCCACTGAGGGCGTCGGGCAGAAAGTGGCGCTCGAAGCGGTAGCGCGCCATGGGGCGGCGCAGGTCTTCGACGGCGCAAGGCGCCGAGGGACAGAACGCCCAGGTCCGGTGCAGGTGGGTGAGCGGCACGCTGGTGAAGGGCAGGGCCTCGGTGTCGGGCCGCAGGCGCAGCGTGTTGTAGAGCGCCAGCGCCTGGCGCCCCATGCCCGTGAAAGGCGATGCGCTCAGCGGCCGGATGTCGAGCCCGATGCGCAGCGCCGCCATGGTCAGGCCGACTCCTCGGGCGACCAGACCGAGGCGCCGCCACCCGAGGCGCTGCTGCGACGGGCATGCGGCGAGCGGGTGATGGTGCGCTGGATGTGGCCGACGAAACGCTGCCCGGTCATCGCCCAGCTGCGTTCCTGGGCGAGCGTGGCGGCGCGCTGTGACCACTGCTTGATGGTGTCGGGCTCGTCGAGCACACGCTGGATCAGCGCCGCGAATGCGCCGACATCCCCCTGCCGATAAGCTGCGCCATTGCCGTGACTGACCTCCTCGGCGAAGGCCTGGGCATCGGAGACGATGGCGCCCCGGCCCGCGGCAAGACAGCGCGCCAGCACGCGACTGGTGCCGCGCATCTGCCCGAAGACATTGAGCGTGCGAGGCTCGTGGCAGGGCAGAACCAGCAGATGATGGCGGTGCAGCAGGTCGGCGACGTCGCGCTCATCGACATCGACTTCCCACTGGATCTGACCGAGCACATCGCGCCGTTCGGCACGCTGGCGCAAGGCCTCGAGGTAGGCGCCGCGCACCGCCGTCGCACCGTTGGCCGCCATGCCGCCGGCGATGGTCACGCGCAGGAGGGCAGCCTGCTCGGGGCTTTGCGTACGCAGGCGGCCCAGCGCATCGATCAGGTCTTCCAGGCCCTTGCCGGGCTGGATGAGGCCGAAGTACAGCAGACGCACCGCGTCCATGGCCGGCAAAGGCTTGACAGGCTGGGGCGTGACGCCGTGCGGGATGACGCTGACGCGCTCGAGCGGCACCTTCATGCGCTTGACCAGGCGGCCGCCGCCCATCTGCGTGAAGGTCGCCATGCCGTCGAGCTTGCGCGCCAGGCGCCGCTCGGCCATCAAGGTGAAGGGATCGCACAACAAGGCGAAGACCCGCTTGAGCGAGCGGGGCAGACCGGGCATGCCGTTGACGGCGGCCCAGAAGCGGTTGACGGGCTGCCAGACCAGGCGATCGGGGTCGTGCAGGGTGGCCGACAAGGCTGGGCGCTGCGGCAACTCGGCCAGGGCACACAGAACGAGAAACTCGGAGTGGCGGCCGAAGCCGAGTTCGGCGTGCACGACGTCGACGCGGCGCCAGTCGCGCTCGGCGACCCAGGTACGGGCCATGGACAGCGTCTCGACGGGGCGCTGCCCCGACAGCGGGGTGAGCACTTCGGCCCCGGCGTGGTTCAGGGCGGTGCGAAAGTGCGCGGCGTAATCGGCCAGACTGTTTTGTTCGGGGGGCAGCGGCGACAACAAGGCCAGACGCATGAACGTCCTTCAAGCTTGGTTTGACAGGGACACCGCCCGCGACAGGCGGCCGGTCGTGCGCGGTTTGCTGGTGGATTGTCCATCACGACTGCGCCCCTCGCACAGCCGGACAGGTGCGGGAAGATGCCGATGGCGGCTTTCAGTCGCACAAATGCGTCAGGCGTGCGCCTGGAAAGCCTCCCCGGCACTCAGGAAAGCGCCCAGTCCAGCACCTGGCCCTGCTCGCCCAGGAAGGCCGCGGCCCGCCCGAAATGGCCGCAACCGATGAACGGCACCGGCCCGCGCGTGGCCGACAGGGGGGATGGGTGGTTGGCCTGCAGCACCAGCACGCCGGCCCTGGCGGCCTGTCCGCGCGAGGCCAGCGCCTCGTCGATCAAGGCCGCCTTGCGCTGGGCATGCGCCCCCCACAGCATGAAGACCTTGGGGCCCGCATCGGCCGCCACGGCGCGAATCAGGGCATCCGTCAAGCCCTCCCAGCCCCAGCCGGCATGGCTGGCGGCCTGGCCCGCCTCCACGGTGAGCACGGTGTTGAGCAGCAGCACGCCCTGCCCAGCCCAGGCCCGCAGGCAGCCATGCGCCGGCGCGCTCAGGCCCAGCTCGCGCTGCAGCTCTTTGCGGATGTTGCGCAGGCTGGGCGGAATGGCCACGCCAGGGCGCACCGAGAAGGCCAGGCCATGGGCCTGCCCCGGCCCGTGATAGGGATCCTGCCCCAGGATGACGACGCGCACCGCGGCGCGCCGGGTCAGGCGCAGCGCTGCGAACACGTCCGCGGGATAGATGGTGTGGCCGGCCGCCTGCGCGGCATCGACCCGCTCGATCAGCGACTGCCCGGCTGCGCTGGCGCGGAAAGCCTGCGTCAAGGGGCGCCAGTCTTCGGGCACTTCGTCGAAGAGCGCCGCCAAGGGACGGCACAGGTGCGGCACCTCCTCGGCCTGTACGGCCGAGGCCAGCGCCGCAGCGGCGTCGGCCTGCTCGATGGCGATGCGCATGCCCTGCTGCGACATGTCGGCCTGTGCGGCCACGCCGCCCGGCTCAAACAGGCTGGCTTGCGCCGAGCCCGCGCGCGAACCCGAGCCCGGCCCTGGCCGCGCCGCCCTGCGCTTCATGCCAGGCCGAACAGGCTGGCCAGCGCCACACCGGGATCGGGCTGACGCATGAAGGCTTCGCCCACCAGGAAGGCGTGCACATCGGCTGCGCGCATGCGCTGCACATCGGCCGCGCTCAGGATGCCGGATTCGGTGACCAGCAGCCGGTCGGCCGGCACGCGGGGCAGCAGGCCCAGGGTGGTGTCCAGCGTGACCTCGAAGGTGCGCAGGTTGCGGTTGTTGATGCCCACCAGCGGCGTCTTCAGGCGCAGCGCGCGGTCCAGCTCCGGGCCGTCGTGGACCTCAACCAGCACCGCCATGCCCAGTTCATGGGCGCAGGCTTCGAGGTCGGCCATGCGGGCATCGTCCAGGCAGGCGGCGATCAGGAGGATGCAGTCGGCGCCCATCGCACGGGCCTCGTAGACCTGGTAGGCGTCGACCATGAAGTCCTTGCGCAGCACCGGCAGCGCGCAGGCGGCGCGGGCCTGCTGCAGGTA
>CAYPUS010000279.1:0-3845 GCA_964413815.1 uncultured Aquabacterium sp.
CACGGCCTTGACCACATTGCGGATGTAGCGCGCATCGCGCGCGCCGAGGTCGGCGACGGTGCGGGCGCGCAGGGCGTCGATCTCGGCGCCGAAACGCGCCAGTTCATCTGGAGAGAGGTTGCGTTGCTGTGGCTTGCTCATGGGGTCTTGCTTGGCTGTATGGCGGCTGGAATGCAGGGGCGGGGCTGGTTCAGAGTTCCAGCTCGATGTCCGAGGTGGCGCGGCTGACGCACAGGCGCACCTGGGTGCCCGGCTCGGTGTGGGTCTCGCCCGTGAGGATGTCCTGGGTGCTGCCCCCGAGCTTGGTGCACACGCAGGTGTGGCACACGCCCATGCGGCAGCCGTAGGCGGGGTTCAGGCCTTGCTGCTCCAGGGCCACCAGCAGCGAGGCGCCGCTGGGCACTTCCAGCGTGCGGCCGCTTTGGCGCAACTGCACGCGCACGGTGGTCTCGGCGCCAGCGTCGGCCTGGATGGGCGCTGCGGGTGTGAAGCCTTCGGCCATGAAACTGCGGGCCGTGCCTTGCGCCAGCGCGCGCGCCGTTTCGACAAAGCCGCCCGGACCGCAGGCATAGACCTGGCGTTCGGTCAGATCGGGTACCAGTTCGGCCAGTTGCGCCTGGTGGATCAGGCCGCGCGCCTCGTCGGCGAGCACCTCGGCCTCATGGGTGAGCACGGTCTGCAGCTGGAAGCCGGGGTGGCGGGCAGCCAACTGGCGCAATTCGGGGATGAAGCACAGCTCGGCACGGGTCTTGGCCCAATACACCAGCTTCAGGTCCACCGGCATGTTGCGCTTGGCAAGCTGCCGCGTCAGGCTGATCAGGGGAGTGATGCCGCTGCCGGCCGCCAGGAACAGCCACTTGCCCGAAGGCCGCTCCGGCATGGTCATCTCACCGAAGGCCGGGCCCAGCTCCAGGGCCTCGCCCACCTTCAGGTCGCGGCAGAGGTGGGTGCTGAGCTTGCCGCCTTCCATGCGCTTGACGGTGATCTCGATCAGACCATTCTTGCCAGGCACGTTGGTGATGCTGTAGCTGCGGGTGGTGCGCCGGCCATTGACCTCGGCGCTCACATTGATGTGCCGGCCGGGCTCGACCTTCCCGCAGTGGCGGTTGGGACGCAGCACCAGGGTGACGGCGTCCTGTGCTTCGACACGGCGCGCGACCACACGGGCCAGCGGGCGTGCCCAGGACCAGGCGGGGTTGATCAGGCCCGCCCAGAAATCGAAGACCGGCGGCGACACCAAGGGCGCAATGAGCCTTTGCAAGGGGCTGGCCGTGGCGACGAGTTGGGCAGAAGCGGACACTTTTCAATGGCTCCAGTCAGGAGGGATGGCGGTTGGTTGCACAGTATACGCAACGAGGAACAAATGTCTATACACCTGTGCAGTAATTGGTGGCGTTATGATGTCGGGCTTATCTCTTGCCATCAATGAGCACAAACCTGTCCCCGGTTCAGGCGGGTACCCCAGGGCGCAAGCCGGTGATCTCCAGGGAGGACATCATCGTGGCGGCGCTCAAACTGGTCGGCCCCCACCGAAGTCTGTCCACCCTCAGCCTGCGGGAAGTGGCCCGCGAGGCCGGCATTGCGCCGAACAGCTTTTACCGCCAGTTCCGGGACATGGACGAGCTTGCCGTCGCGCTGATCGAGCGGGCGGGCGAGTCCTTGCGTCAGATCATCGGGCAGGCGCGCCAGCGCGCCATGTCGGAGCGCAGCGTGGTGCGCGCCTCGGTCGAGGCTTTCATGGCGCAGTTGCGCGCCGATGACCGCCTGCTGCAGATCCTGCTGCGTGAAGGCGCGGTGGGCTCGGACGCCTTCAAGCATGCCGTCGAGCGGCAACTGGGCTTTTTCGAAGAGGAATTGCGCGCGGACCTGATGCGGCTGGCCGAGGCGAACAAGACAGGTCTGTTCGAGCCCCTGCTCACGGCGCGGGCGATCACGCGGCTGGTGTTCACGATGGGCGCCACCGCCATGGACCTGCCCGCGGACAAGTACGAGCAGCTGACCCAGGAGGTCGTGCTGATGGTGCGCATGATCGTGGTCGGTACGCAGACCCTGGCGGTGACGGGCGCGCCCGACCGCTGACTGCGCTGCTGACTTTCAAAAAACAATCCCCCCGGCCCTTTCAGACAAAAGCCCTGCGGCCTGGTGAATCCCTGCCACGTGCCCACTGCAAAGCACGGAGAGAGGTAGGGCAGGCGCCATGGCGAACGAACCCATGGCACCAGGCGGTGCAGGGGCCGGAAAGCGGCCTGGGTCCTTGGGGGGATTGGAAAAATCGGTGCTCAGCTCAGGCGCGCAGCACCCACCAGTTCACCCGCGGGTTCAGGTCTTCGCAGGTGACTTCTCGTTTGACGATGTGCTCGATCGTGGGGCAATGCTCTGCCGGCACGACGGGGGCCCGGGTGAGCCAGTAATAGACATGGGCCTGCGTGATGCCGTTGCCGATCTCTCGGGCCAGCCGGCTTTGCGAGCCCACGATGCGCACGGCTTTGCGCAGCGCTTCCTGTGGTGTCATGGTTGCGTTCCTCCTGTTTTGTAGATGTATTTGTATCAGTTTCACGAATTACCTGCAAACGAGTCGACAAATACCTTTGTAGCATTCTGTCCATGAAAGAATGGGAAAGCTACTCAGGAAGGCTGCTTTGGGCGATGCGTCGCGCTGGTAAAACGAACCAGAGTGAACTCGCTCGGGCGATCGGCGTCAAGCCCCAATCCATACAATATCTTTGTAACCCCCATTCGGGGGCCCAAGGCAGCATGCACACGCCGGCCCTTGCGCGTGAACTGGGCGTGCTGTCCGACTGGCTGGCGCGGGGTGAAGGGGAGCCGACCGACATCGAGCACGTGAAGGTCGGCGCGCGCACGGCCACCGTGCCCTACACCCTGGCCAATTTCGAGCAGGCCGAGGTCGTCGGCGCCTTCCGGGTGGACGACCACGGCCTCGTCGAGCGCATGGAGCTGCCGGGCGGCGAATCGGACGGGCACATCCGCACGCCCTTGTTCGTGGGCAAGACCCGGGCGGTGCGCGTCAAGGGCAATGGCCTGTCGCCCTATGCCAAGGACGGCCAGTTCCTGTTGCTGCAGTTGGCCGGGGACGATCTGGAGCCCGAGGAAACCGTGGTGCTCACGCTCCGCGATGGCAGGGTGATGATCCGCGAGGTCATGTACAAGCGCGATGACAGCCTGATCGTGCTGCCCGTGCATGGCGGGCACCCCGACGCCATCGACCGCAAGGACATCGTGCGCACCGACGTGATCGTCTGCGTCGTGCCCCGGCGCTGGTGGCGCCCGCAGGGCTACAAGGACATGGCCTGAAGCCGCTGAGGCCTCTGAGCGGGCGCGCGAGCCCGGTGCGCCGTGTCGTGAGTGGCCCATAACTTGCTCTGAAGGACCCCTTGTCTGCCCGCCCAGGCAGGCGTGTCCTTTCGGAGATCGGTGTGTCCATCCACGTTGCCCTGAACCACGTCACGCATTACACCTACGACCGGCTCGTCAAGTTGTCGCCCCAGGTGATCCGCCTGCGGCCCGCGCCGCATTGCCGCACCCGCATCCTCTCGTATTCGCTCCGGGTCGAGCCGGCCATCCACTTCATCAACTGGCAGCAGGACCCGTTCTCCAACTGGAACGCGCGCCTCGTGTTCCAGGAGAAGATGTCCGAGCTGCGCGTGGATGTGGAGGTCATCGCCGAGATGGCGGTGCACAATCCCTTCGACTTCTTCGTGGAGGACTCCGCCGCCCACTACCCCTTCCAGTACGAACCCGGGCTCCTCAAGGATCTGGCGCCCTTCCTGAAGGCGGCCCCCCTGACGCCGCAGCTCACGGAATTTCTTCAGGAGATCCGGCGGGAT
>CAYPUS010000279.1:3855-4644 GCA_964413815.1 uncultured Aquabacterium sp.
AACCACCTGGCGCGGCTGGTGTTTCCCGAAGCCACCCGTGAGTTCAAGGTCACGGTGGACCTGGTCGCCGAGATGGCGGTCTACAACCCTTTCGACTTCTTCCTGGAGCCGCAGGCCGAGACCTACCCCTTCCAGTACGACGCGGCCACGCTGCATGACCTGCAGCCCTATCTGGCCAAGGCAGAGTTGACGCCCGCCTTCGCGGATTTCGTCGGCAGCATCGACCGCACCGAGGTGCGCACGATCGACTTTCTGGTGCAGCTCAACCAGCGGCTGCAGCGCGAGATCAGCTACACCATCCGCATGGCGCCCGGTGTGCAGACGCCGGAAGAGACGCTGACGCTGCGCTCCGGCTCTTGCCGGGACACCAGTTGGCTGCTCGTGCAGGCGCTGCGGCACATGGGCCTGGCAGCGCGCTTCGTGTCCGGCTACCTGATCCAACTCAAGGCCGATGTGGCCTCGTTGGACGGCCCCTCGGGCACCGAGGTGGACTTCACCGACCTGCACGCCTGGTGCGAGGTCTTCCTGCCCGGCGCCGGCTGGATCGGCCTGGACCCGACCTCGGGCCTGCTGGCCGGCGAGGGGCATATCCCCCTGGCCTGCACGCCGCAGCCTTCCAGCGCCGCGCCCATCGAAGGCGCGCTGGACGAGGCCGAAGTGACGTTCAGCCACCACATGGCCGTGACGCGCGTGTACGAATCGCCGCGCGTGACCAGGCCCTACACCGACGACCAGTGGGCCGCCATCGACGCGCTGGGCAAGCAAGTGGACGCCGACCTGCAGGCCGGC
>CAYPUS010000280.1:0-4635 GCA_964413815.1 uncultured Aquabacterium sp.
GCTGGGGTGATGGGTTCATCGCCATCGCCCAGCGTCTCCAGGAAGCCGCCTTCGGCCCACTCGCTGTAACGCCAGCCGGTCTCGGTGCGGGTGAGGCCGCCAGGGACATCCAAAGAGGCCACGGGCTCCTTGGCCAGGGCCGTGCTCATGAACTGGATCCAGGCGGGCAGGGCCAGCGAGCTGCCCGATGCATGGCTGCCCAGCGTGCGCGGCGTGTCATAGCCCAGCCAGACCACGGCCACGAGGTGAGGCTGGAAGCCGGCAAACCACGCGTCAAAGACATCGTTGGTCGTGCCGGTCTTGCCGAAGATGTCCGGGCGCCGCAGTTGCGCCTGCGCGCGCGCCGCCGTGCCGCTGCGTGCGACCTCCTGCAAGAGCGTGGCGGTCATGAAGGCGCTGCGCGCGGGGATCACGCGCTGGTCCTCGCCCAAGTCCGTCTTGGGCGCCTCGAACAAAGTCTTGCCCTCGACGTCGCTGATGCGCTGGATCAGCTTGGGGGTGACCTTCAGGCCGCCATTGGCGATCACCGCATAGGCCGAAGCCATCTGCATCGGCGTGGTCGATCCCGCGCCCAGGGCCAGGGTCAGGTTGCCCGGCTGCTTGTCGACATCGAAGCCGTAGCGCCCGGTCCAGGCCCGCGCCGCTTCCACGCCCACCAGTTGCACAAGGCGGATGCTGACCATGTTTTTCGAGCGGGCCAGGCCTTCCGTCAGGGGGATGGGGCCGTCATAGATGCCGTCGGCGTTCTGGGGCGTCCAGTTGCCCACGTCGGTCAGCGGCGCATCGTTGACCAGGGTCTCCGGCATGACGCCGTTTTCCATGGCGGCGGCATACAGGAAGGGCTTGAAGGTCGAGCCTGGCTGGCGCCAGCCCTGGGTCACATGGTTGAACTGGTTGTGGGTGAAATCGAAGCCGCCCACCATGGCGCGGACCTCGCCGTTGTGCGGGTCCATGGCCACCAGCGCGCCTTCGGCCTGCGGCCACTGCGTGATCAGCCAGTTCTTGCCCTGCTGATACAGGCGCACCACCGCGCCACGGCCGATGCGCAGGTGGGACGGCGCCTTGGGCCGCAACCCTGCCTGCGCGCCACGCAGGCCGCGGCCGCTGATCTCCAGGGCATCCCCGGACGCCAGCACCAGCCTGACCTTCTGCGGGTCGGCGTGCGTCACCACCGCCACCCGCAGCATCTCGTCATCGTCGGCGTCGCGCAGTTGCTCTGCGATGTCGGCGTCGGCCAGGCCCTTGTCCAGTTCCAACTGGTCTTCCGGACCGCGCCAGGGCTGGCCCAGCTCACGGTCGATCAGCGTCTTGCGCACGGCGCGCCAGGCGGCCTGCTGGTCCCGCGCGCGCAAGGTGGTCACGACCTTCATGCCGCTGGTGTAGGCCTTGTCGCCATATTGCGCATACACCTGCTGGCGGGCCAGCTCGGCCACGTGCTCGGCGTGCACATCGACGTCGCCCGGGTCGCGCACCGACAGCTTCTGGGCCTTGGCCTGTGCCAGTTGCGCATCGTCGATCACGCCGGCCGCCCGCATGCGCTGCAGCGCCACCAGTTGCCGCGCCCGTGCCCGGGCCGGGCTCTTGATCGGGTTCACGTAATAGGGGTTCTGAGGCAGGCCGGCCAGCATCGCGCACTCGGCGATCTCCAGCTCCGCCAATGGCTTGCCGAAGTAGGTCTGCGCCGCCTCGGCGAAACCATAGGCGCGCGAACCCAGGTAGATCTGGTTCATGTAGAGCGCCAGGATCTCATCCTTGCTCAGGGCCTGCTCGATCTTGAGCGAGAGCATCGCCTCCTTGAGCTTGCGGCTGAGCGTTTTTTCACGTGTCAGAAAAAAAGTGCGCGCCACCTGCTGGGTGATGGTGGAGGCGCCTTGCTTGCGCCCGCCCGTCAGGTTGGCCACCAGGGCGCGCATCACACCGATCACGTCGATGCCCGGGTGTTCGTAGAAACGCGCATCCTCGACCGCCAGCAGGCTGTCGCGCATCAGCTTGGGGATCTGGGCGATGGGCAGGTACTGGCGCTTTTCGCTGCCGAAGCCACCGATCTCGACCCCGTCGCTGGTGTAGACCCGCAGCGGCTGTTTGGGCTGGTAGTGCTTGAGGCCGGAGATGTCCGGCAGCTGCGGGTAGAGCACCGCGATGCTGAGCAGCAGCGTGACGGCGCACGCCGCCATCACACCCAGGAGCGCCACCAAGGCGGTGCGCACAGGGCGAGCCCGGGCGGCGGCAAGCCGTGCCGCCAGGAAGGCCTGGATGCGCTGGGGAACACTGCGCGGAAGCGAAGGCGGAGAAGCCGGGACGGTCATGCTGAATCCTGTGATGCGTGCGCCCATCCGGCGAAGAACCTCGGCGGGGCAGGCGTCAGCAATTATCCGCGCTTGGGCGATGCTGCCAGGCCCTGCAGCCCCTGTCCTGCGACCTGCCGGCGGCTTGGTGGTTTCCCCTGTAACCTGACCGGGTGAGAGGGGGAACCCCGTTCAGAAAAGTGTCGCAAGGCACCCCGCATCCGAGGGTTTGTGGATTGACAGATGCGCTGAGCGGCAGAAACCCTCAAGCGGCCGCAGAAGTCATTTCTCCAGAATGACATGGACGATTTATCGATCGTCGGCATCCGATACGGGATGTTTTTTGGACTCATCTGGAGCGAGAGACATGATTAAAAAATTTCTGCCCCTGGCCGCACTGACGCTGGCCATTTCCTCTGCATACGCCGCCCCCGTTCCTGGTTCCAGCAACGACGCGACGTTCTACACGACCCCCGCAAGCATCCCGACGGCCAACGGTGAGCTCATCACCTACCGTCCGATCGCCGTCAACCTGAAGGACAGCGCCGTCTCCAACGCCAAGGCCTGGAACGTCCTGTACTCGACCAAGTCGACAGGCCCCGAGGCCGGCACCCTCAAGGATGAAGTCGCCACCGGGACCGTCTTCGTGCCCAACGGCACCGCCAAGGGCGTGATCCTGTACGCCGTCGGCACGCACGGCCTGGGTGCCCAGTGCGCCGCTTCCAAGCAACTGGCTGCCGGTACCGACTATGAAAACGCCAACATCGCCGCTGCCCTGAAGGCCGGCTACGCCGTGCTGGTGACCGACTATGTCGGCTACACCTCGGGCAAGCGTCCCCGTTACATGGCTGGCGCCTCGCAAGGCCGCAACGTGCTGGACATCTTCAAGGCCGCCACCCAGATCCCGGGCGTGGGCATCAGCGCCAGCGCCAAGACCGCCATCTGGGGCTTCTCGCAAGGTGGTCAGGCCGCCTCGTGGGCCGCTGAACTGCACCCCACCTACGCACCGCACATCAACCTGGTGGGCGTGGCCGCTGGTGGCATCCCCGGTGAGTTCTTCGACACCGCCCGCTACCTGAATGCCCGCAATGGCGCTTCCTTCCTGCTGTCGACCGTGCTGGGTCTGAACGAGGAATACGGCCAGACCCGCATCCCCGTCAACCTGATCATCAACCCGACGGGGGCTGCACAGGTCGATGAACTGCGCGGCAAGTGCGTGTTCGAGGCGCTGTTCGACTATCAGAACGACGACATCGCCGAGTACACCAAAGAAGGCTACGACATGGAGGTGCTGCTGACGGGCCTGCCTGGCGTGACGCTGACCCTGAGCGAACAGCAGCTGGGCAAGACCAAGGTCAACGTGCCGGTCTACCAGTACCACGGTGTGGCTGACCAGTTCATCCCGCTGCAACAGGCCTTCGATCTGAAGAAGCGCTGGTGCGCCCTGGGCTCGACCGTGAAGTTCGACGCCTACCCCAGCGAGCACATCGCCACCCAGTTCCAGGGTGCCACTTCTTCGCTGGCCTGGATCGACGACCGCTTCGCAGGCAAGGCCGCGCCGAACACCTGTTCGACCACGACCGCGCCTGTGGCCACGCCCGAGGACAACACCAAGGGCATCAAGGTCGCGCTCAAGCAATGGCCGCTGGCTGCCAACGTCGTCGTCAAGGGTCTGAACCAGACCGTGGTGCTGCCCAAGGAGTCGAGCTTCTCCGCTGCCACCGACATCACCGAGAAGACCCTGCGCGGCACCCTGAACGTGCCTGACTTCAAGCAATCGCTGAAGATCCTGGGCATCGGCGCACAAGTCGGCATGAAGATCGCGCCGATTGGCGACACGGTGGGTACCGTGTCCCTGGACCGCGCTGGCCAGCTGACCATCACCGGCACCGCCAAGACCGACATCACCGTCACCTCGGTGTGGGGCATTCCCTTCGGTCAGTGCAAGACCCAGACCCCGGTTGAGTTCCCCCTGAACTACAAGGGCCCGGTCTCCGGCCTGGGCAATGGTCTGAGCTTCACCGGCACGACGACCTTCCCGCCGATCAAGGGTTGCATCATCTCGGCCATCATCTCGGCCCTGATGTCCGGCTCGGGTCAGCAGTACTCGTTCGTGGTGACGCCTCCCGCTCCCAAGGCCAACTGATCGGCTTGGCCGGCTGACTTGTCGGCCGGTCCCGTTCAACGCCAAGCCCGCCTGCCCAGGCGGGCTTTTTCGTTGTACCGGCTGTCACTTTTTCCGGGGGGAACGCACGCGCGGCGCGGGTTTTTTCTGACCGATCGCGCCGCCGTCCTTGCGCACACTAAATGCGCGCGGGGATCCGTTTGTTGCCACCCCCCTCATCAAGGA
>CAYPUS010000281.1:0-4635 GCA_964413815.1 uncultured Aquabacterium sp.
CGATGCCGGTGTCGCGCACGCGGAACTCCAGGGGAACGCCGCCGTCTTGCGGCTGCGCGGTGTCGTCGTCGACGTGCACCGTGCGGCGGATGTCCACCACCACCTCGCCGTGCTCGGTGAACTTGATGGCGTTAGCCACCAGGTTGGTCAGGATCTGACGCAAGCGCAGCGGATCCCCATGGATCACGGCGGGCAGGCCGGGCTGTTCGCGGAAGCTCAGCTCCAGGCCTTTTTCATGGGCCCGGGGCGCCATCAGCTCCAGGGTGTCTTCCACCAGCGTGCGCAGCACGAAGTCGGAGGTCGCCAGTTCGAGCTTGCCGGCTTCGATCTTGGCGAAGTCCAGGATGTCGTTGATGATCTCCAGCAGGCTTTCGCCGGAGCGGTAGACAGCGTGGGCGAAGCGGCGCTGCTTGTCGCTCAGCGGCGTGCCCAGCAGCAGCTCGGTCATGCCCAGGATGCCGTTCATCGGCGTGCGGATCTCATGGCTCATGTTGGCCATGAACTGGCTCTTGGCCTGGCTGGCGGCTTCGGCCAGGTCGCGCGCACGTTGCAGTTCCAGCGCCTGATTGTGTTCGTCCGTCACGTCCGACACCAGGCCATAGATGCGGTTCTGCCCGTCCGGCAGGCGGCGCGAGCGGGTGCGGTGGCGGATCCAGCGCAGGCCGCGCCCGGGGATGTCCATGCGCATCAGGGCGTCGTCGGGCTCGCCGACGCGCTAGCGTCTTTGCTGCTCGATCAGCCGAGGGCGGTCCTCGCGCGCGATCATCTCCAGCACCTTTTCGGGGTGCGCCGAGACCTCGTCCACAGGCAGGCCGAGCAGGTCGCTGGTGTGGGGGCTCAAATAGAAGAAATGCTTGCGGGCGTCATCCGAGACATAGACCGCATCGTCCATCGACTCGACCAGCTCACGGAAGCGCCGCTCGGACTCTTCCAGATCGGCCTGCGCCTGGCGTGCCGCGGTGATGTCGCGCGCCAGGCAGATCAGCAGGCGAGGGCGGCCGTTGCTGTGGCGCAGCGCGAAATGCCGCGCGTTGACGACCCGGTTGGGCATGCCCGGGGTGACCAGGGTGAAGTCATGCTCGACAGTCTGGCCGCTTTCGACGGCCTTTTGCATATAAGGCTCGGCCATGTCGAGCACCGTGGTCCCCAGGGCCTGCGCGATGGTGCGACCCACCACCCGGTCGCGCTGAAGCTGGAATTCGATCTCGGTGAAGCGGTTGATGGCCACCACATTGAGGGTGACCGGGTCGAGCACGAAGAGGCTGACCGGCAGGTTGCCCAGCAGCGCTTCGAGGAACTCGCGCTCCTGTTCGCGCACGTGCTCCTGCGACTTGCGCTTGGTGATGTCGTTGAAGAGGCAGACGTACTGGCTGCGCCCGCCTGTTTCGTCGAGCATCTGGATGGCGTCGATCTCGCCCCAGTAGCGGGTGATGCTCTGCACGCCCTGGCGGGCCGATTCATAGGACAGGCGGAAGGGCACGCCGCGCGAGATGTGGTCGCGCAGTTCCTCGATCACGCTGTCGTCGCTGACTTCGCCGTCCAGCAGATCGGCCAGCTTGCGGCCCAGCGCCTTTTCTTCCGGCCAGCCGGTCAGGGCGACGAAGGCGCTGTTGATCCATTCGATGGTGCCATCGCGGTCGGTGATGGCCACGCCGCTGCTGATGCGCGAAGCCACCAGGGTCAGGCGGCTGAGGTGCTCGGCGCTGCTGGCCATGTGGGCCAGGTTCGCATCGCGCTGGGCGACAAAACCCAGCTGGATGGCGGCGATGTCGAGGGAGGGCGTCCAGTCGATGTCCGTCTCGGCGGGGTCGTGGAACTCCAGCAGCGCCAGGGGCCAGCCGTCCACCGAGATCGGCAAGGCGATGGCGCGCCGGGTGCGGGCGTCGCGCAAGGGGGTGGGCTGGCGCGGCGCGGCGGACAGGTCGGCCAGACAGGGGCGCAGGGTGCTCAACGCCTGGCCCAGAGGGCGCTCGTCGCGGTGGGTGGTGGCAATGGCCGAGACGTCGATGAGCTCGTTGCCGTCGGCGGTATCGGCCCAGGGGCGCAGCAAGGCGGATTCGCCATTCCAGCCGTCGACCTTGATGCACACCCAGTTGCGCGAACCCAGTTCGCGGTGCAGCGCGTCGCCCACACGCATCAGGGCCTGCGCGAGGTTGGGCGCGGTGTGGGCCGCCTCCGCGATGCGGCGGCTGAGTTCAAGCTGGCGGGCGACGGCGGCATGCTGCGGCGACGGAGAGCCGTTGGGGCCCCGGCTTTGCGGGTCGCTCAGGATCTGCGTGGGGGTGCCGCTGATGTCGGAGTCGCCGGCTTCCGCCTCGCCGGCGCCGCCCTCGTGTCCTTGCCGCGAGCCCAGCCGCTGGTGGGCCATGTAGCCCAGGGTGCCGGCGCTGACGCTGGTGAGCACCAGCCCGAGGGTCTCCATGCCCCATCCCCATGCGGCGGCGCCAGAGGCGGCTGTCGCCAGCAGCAGCGCGGGCTCGAGCCAGGCCGGGCGGGCGCCACGAGGGGAATGTCGGAGGGTCGGCATTGCCAGATGGGTGGTTTTTCGTGGGGGAAGTCTCAGTATCTACCGCGCAAAATACGTATGCATACTGTGACACCCGTCAGATATTTCACGACTTTACCGTCATCGTGAAATCTTCAACCAGTCGAAGAAACCCCTTGCAGCCCTCCTTACAATGATTTGGATGCGCAGCGACGTCGATTTAGCCCACACACCCGTTTCGGGTTTTCGGTCATCGAAGGCCCGCTTCTGGCGCCTGGCCCTCAGTGGCTTGTTCGTGGGCATGCTTTCCGTGCTGGCACTGGCCCTGCTGGACGCGCCGGTGTATGTGTATGCGCTGGTGTTGCTGGCCTGGGGCACGGCCCTTGGGCTGTGGCTCCGAGGCGACGTCGAGGCCGCGTTGCCGCCCACGTCGACGCTCTCCAGATTGAGCGACCTGGCCGAGCAGGCTGCCGATGCCGCCGGGGCGAAAACCCCTGAACCCCGCTGGCAGAACTGGGTCGCCGGCTGGTATTGGGAAACCGATGCAGAAGGGGTATTGCGGACTTTCAGTCCCGGTGCCGCGGTGGCGCCTGAATTAATGGTGGATTGGACAGCGCTGACCGATTTTGTGCGCAGTCGGCCGTTGTGGGTGTCGTGCTGGGCGGCGCCGGAGTCGGGTGCCGATCAGGGCGAGGAGGACCTCCGTGAAGGCTTGGGCCGCATGAAATATGCGCTGGACAGCCAAGGCGCCTGGCCCGATGCCTTGTCGCTGCCGTGGCCCGCTGGCCTGAAGGGCCTGGCCGAGGCCGCCCCCGCTGGCTGGACCTGCCAGCTGCGGGGCGAGCCGCAGACCGACGCCAAAGGCCGCTTCCAGGGCTTCAGGGGCGTGCTGGTGCCCGTGCCCCCGCCAGCTGCGCCAGCGCCTCGGGGGGCTCAGGGCTTGGAGCCGGACCCTGCGGACGCGCAGGAAGCCGCCCGCATGCGCGAGGCCGAGCAGGAGGCCCTGCGCTACGCCATCTCTCACGATCTGCGGGCGCCGCTGCGGGTGGTCGAGGGCTTCACCCGCATCGTCAAGGAAGACTATGGTCGCGCGCTGGATCGCCTGGGCCAGGACCACCTCGAGCGCGTGCTGGCGGCTTCGGCGCGCATGAACGGCATGATCGACGCCATCTTGGAGCAGGCCCAGTTATCGGGCGCGCGCCTGCAGCGCGAGCCGGTGGACCTGACGGCGCTGGCCCGCGAAATCGGTGGCGACCTGCTCGCCACCCTGCCCCAGGGCGCCACGGTGGATTTGCAGGTGGAAGAGGGCCTGCGCATCGATGCCGACCCGCAACTGGTGCGCCGGGTGCTGGAGAACCTGATCGGCAATGCCTTCAAATACAGCGCCAAGGTGGACGCGCCCCGGGTCGAAGTGGGCGTGATGCCCGCGACCAACCCGGCGGTGTTCTATGTGCGCGACAACGGCGCGGGCTTCGACATGCAGCACGCGGACAAGCTCTTTGGCATGTTCCAGCGCCTGCACAGCGCCCGGGAGTTCCCGGGCACGGGTGTGGGCCTGGCCGGTGTGCAGAACATCATCCGCCGCCATGGCGGGCGCGTGTGGGCCGAAGCCCGTCCGGGCGAAGGCGCCTGCTTCTATTTCACCTTGATGGACACCCAGCAGGCGCAGCAACGCGCCGCGCGCTGAGCGCAAAGCGAAGAGGCTGGCTCAGAAGAGGTTCAGAGCGAGCCCAGCCCGGCCAGCACTTCCTGCGCGTTCAGCAGGCGCTCGCACAGCGCCTCGATCGCGTGGCCCTCCTGTTGGGCCTGATGGCGCAGCTTGTCCAGGGCCTGGCGGCGGCTGAGCGAGTGGCGGTGCATCACGATGCCCACGGCCAGCGCGACGGTCTGCGTCAGGGGATCGGACGCGTTCACGGCGGCGGCTGCGGCTTCGGGGGCGGTTTCGGCGGACGGCTTGGTGGCTGCCGGCGTCTGGCCCGCGCTGCTGGCGCGTTGCGCGAAGGCCGCTTCCACGGCCGGCACGATCTGCTGGATGTCCAGCGGCTTGACCAGGTAGGTCAGGGCGCCGAGCTGCTTGACCTGCTTGACGGTGGGCTCGTCGGCAAAGGCCGACAGGAACATGAAGGGGATCTGGCAGTACTCGCGCAGGT
>CAYPUS010000282.1:0-4627 GCA_964413815.1 uncultured Aquabacterium sp.
ACCTACGGCAAGATCATCGGCGGCGGTCTGCCTTTCGCGGCCATCGCGGGGCGCACCCAATGGCTGGATGCGCTGGATGGCGGCCACTGGCAGTATGGCGACGACTCCTATCCGGAAGCTGGCGTCACCTACTTCGCCGGCACCTTCGTGCGCCACCCGCTGGCCCTGGCCGCGGCCAAGGCCGCGCTGCTGCACCTCAAGCAAGGTGGCCGCGCGCTCTATGACACGCTGGCCGCACGCACGCAGGGCATCGCCGACCGTCTGAACGAAGGCTTCGCCTTGCGTGGCGCGCCGGTCAAGGCGGTGCACTGTGCCTCGCTGTGGCGCCTGTCCTGGGACGACAACCAGAAGAACATCAGCCTCTTTTACTACCTGGCCCGCTTCCACGGCCTGCACCTGTACGAACAGTTCGGCCACTTCGTGACCGAGGCCATGGGCGATGCCGAATGCCGCCGCATCACGGATGTCTTCCTGCAGTGTCTGGATGAGCTGATGGCCCTGGGCCTGATCACGCCGCGCACTGGCGTGACGCCGCCCACGCCCCCCTCTGGTCCTGGCTCCAGCTCCAGCTCGGGTTCGGGCTCGGGAACGGCTTCTGGCGCGGCTTCTGGCGCCACGTCCGGCAGCAGTTCGGGTGCCCTGTCGAGCGCCGGCAGCAGCACACAGGCCAGCCTGCCTCCCGATGTGCCCGCAGCCCTGTCGCCTGGCCAGACCGAGCGTTGGCTGGCCGCGAGCTTCGACACCAACGCACGCCGCGCGCTTAACGAATCCTTCTGCCTGAGCCTGTCTGGCGCGGTCAATGAGGCCGCGCTGGAACAGGCCCTGCAGGACGTGCTCGGCCGCCACGAGGCCTTCCGCATCCAGTTCGACGAGTTCGAGCCGCGCCAGATCGTCAACCCGCAGGCCGATCTGCGCATCCACCACGTCGACCTGCGCCAGCAGCCCGATGCGGCCCAAGCGCTCGATGCGTTCTGCGCGCAGGCCAGCGTCCACGACTTCGTGCTGACGCAAGCCCCTCTGGCCCGTGTCAGCCTGGTCAAGCTGGCCGACCACCGCGTGGTGGTCCACCTGGTCGTCAGCCACCTGATCTTCGACGGCTGGGCCTCCACCGTCATGCTCAATGACCTCGCGCTGGCCTACCAGGCTCGCGCGCAAGGGCGTGCGCCCCAGTGGCCGCAAGAGGCCGAATCGCCCCGCGTTTTCGCCGAGGCCGAGCACGCCCGTTGGGAGGGCCCCGAAGCCAAGGAGGCCCTGGCCTTCTGGCAGCGTACGCTGGCCCAGCCCCCCGCGCCGATCAGCCTGGGCGACCTGCAGCCGCCCTCGCCCCGCCAGTTCAAGGGCGACACGATCAAGGCCCGCTATGACGGCGCCCTTTTGCAGGCCCTGCAAGAGCGAGGCAAGCAATCGCGCGCAACGCTCTTTCAGATCATGCTGGCCGCGGTGGGCAAGCTCGTGCAGCGCCGCACCGGCCGCGAGGACATGATCCTGTCCATCCCCTATGCCAGCCAGGCGCTCGCCAAGCATGGCCCGCTGATCGCCGATGGGGTCCTGGACCTGCCCCTGCGCCTGAACTGCCGCGCCGGCGACACGCTCGCGGACGTGACCGCGCAGGTCAAGACCCGCCTGCTCGATGCGCTGGAGTACCCGCTGGCCACGCAAGGCAGCGTCGCGCGCGCCATGGGCCTGCCCAGCACGGGCGAGCGTCCGCCCTTGACCGGCGTGTTCTTCAACTTCAACCCGCGCGTCGATGTCGGCGGCTTCGCACCGCTGAAGGCTGAGGTGGTCGAAGCGCGCAAGCTGGGCCTGCTCAGCGAGGTGATCTTCAATTTCTACGACAACGGCGACGCCCTCACGCTGGACCTGCACCACAGCACCGAGTTCTTCAGCCGCGCCCATGCACAAGCGCTGGTCGATGACCTGACCGCGCTGCTGCATGAGCTGTGCGCCCTGCCCGTGTCCTCGGCACCTGCCGCATCCCGCGCCACCGCGACTGCAGCCTCCACAGACCGCGTGCACGGCCTGTCACGAGAGGACTGGGACAAGCTCGAATCCTTCAACGCCACGCAGACGCCCTATGAAACCGGCCTGCGCCTGGGTGACCTGATCCGCCGCACCGTCGAGAAAACGCCCGACGCCATCGCCGTGCGTTTCGAAGGCCGCTCCGTCACCTATGCCGAGCTGGACAACATGGCATGGACCCTGGCCGCCACCTTGCGCGCACAGGGCGTGCTGCCGGGCACCCTGGTCGGCGTCAGCCTGGACCGCAGCGTCGAGCTGGTCGCCGCGCTCGTGGGCGTGGTCTACAGCGGCGGCGCCTATGTGCCGCTGGACCCGGCCTACCCGCATGACCGCCTGCGCAACATGTGCGAAGACGCGTCCATGCGCATCGTGGTGACCGGGCAGAAGGAATGGGCCCGCATCCAGTCGGCCTTCCCCGCCGGTGTGCAGACGGTTGACATGGCCCAATGCAGCAGCCCGGGCGCCGTGGCCCTGCCGCCCGCGCAACGCACGCTCAGTGGCACGCCGGCCGACCCGGCCTACGTCATCTTTACCTCCGGCTCGACGGGCCGCCCCAAAGGCGCGATGAATGCCCACGCCGGCATCGTCAACCGCCTGCAGTGGATGCAGCAGCAGTACCAGCTGGGCGGCCAGGACAAGGTCATCCAGAAGACCCCCTACAGCTTCGACGTCTCGGTCTGGGAGTTCTTCTGGCCGCTGATGACGGGTGCCACCATCGTCGTGGCCAAGCCCGATGGCCACCGCGACGCCGCCTACCTGGCCGACCTCATCCAGCGCGAGCAGGTCACCTTGCTGCACTTCGTGCCCTCGATGCTGCGCCTCTTCATGGAAGAGCCCAATCTGCATGAACTGCGCTCGATCCGCCATGTGGTGTGCTCAGGCGAGGCCCTGCCCATCGACGCGGTCGACCGCTTCTTCGAGTTGCTGCCGCACGCCAAGCTCGACAACCTCTACGGCCCCACCGAGGCCGCCGTGGACGTGACCTACTGGCCCTGCCGTCCCAAGGATCCGCTGGGCATCGTGCCCATCGGCTTCCCGGTGGCCAACACGCGCATGTACGTGCTCGATGAACAGTTGCGCCTGCTGCCGCCTGGCGCCGAAGGCGAGCTCTACATCGGCGGCGTGCAGGTGGGCATGGGCTATGTGGCCCGTCCGGACCTCACGGCCGAACGCTTCCTGGACGACCCGTTCAACCCCGGCGGCCGGATGTACAAGACAGGCGATGTGGGCCGCTGGCTGGACTCCGGCGCCATCGAATACATGGGGCGCGCCGATCACCAGATCAAGCTGCGCGGCAACCGCATCGAGCTGGGCGAGATCGAAGCCCAACTGATGCAGATCCCCGCCATGGCCCGTTGCGTGGTCGCGGCCAAGGAGTTCAGCCCCGGCGACGCCCGCCTGGTGGCCTACCTGGTCGCCAAGGGCGGCAAGGACCAGGCCCCATCGCTGGCCGATGTGAAGGCCCACCTGGGCGCGCGCCTGCCCGAGTACATGCTGCCCCAGCACGTGGTGGCGATGGACGACATCCCGCTGCTGCCCAACGGCAAGATCGACCGCAAGGCCCTGCCCATGCCCACCGAGACGCAGGCCGTCTCCGGCGCCGACTACCGCGCCCCCGGCAGCGAACTGGAGCAGACCATCGCCCGCGCGATGCAGGAGATGCTCAAGGTCCAGCGCATCGGTCTGGACGACGACTTCTTCAGCATGGGCGGGCACTCGCTGCTCGCAGCCCGCGTGATCGGCATGATCAACAAACAGCTGGGCACCCAGCTGACGCTGCGCGCCATGTTCGAGTCACCCACGGTGGCCAAGCTGGCGGCGGTCATCGACGCCCAGCGCAACGGCGGCGCTTCGGCCCAACCCGAACGCGCGCCCATCGTGCACCAGGCCGACCAGAGCTGGGCCCCCTTGACGCTGATGCAAGAGCGCATCCGCTTCATCGAAGAGATGCAGCCTGGCCGCGTGGTCTACAACGCCCCGTCGGCACACCGCCTGACCGGCCCGATGAACCTCGCGGCCTTCGACAAGGCCTTCCAGGCCATGGTGCAGCGCCAGCCGGCCCTGCGCACGGCCATCGTCCGCCAGGAGGACCGCTACATCCAGAAGGTCTATGACAACGTGCCCGTCACGCTGCTGCCGCCCGAAGACCTCAGCGCCCTGCCCAAAGAGCAGCGCGAGGCCCGTCTGGCCCAGCGCCTGGAAGCGCTGACCGCCGAGACCTTCGACCTGAGCCAGGCGCCGCTGCTCAAGATGCGCCTGTTCAAGCTGGGCGAAGAGGAATATGGCCTCTTCTTCATGACCCACCACATCCTGTGGGATGGCTGGTCCTTCGACATCCTCTACACCGAGATCTCGGCGCTGTACGAGGCCTTCCTGGCCGGCAAGGCGCCCGATCTGGCGCCGCTGAGCCTGACCTACAACGACTACGCGCACTGGCACAACGCCTGGCTGGAAACGGACGAGCTCAAAAACCAGGTCGCCTTCTGGACCAAGCAGTTCGCCGAAGGCGACATGCCCAAGGCCCCCGTTGGCGACGTGCCCCGCCAGTACGCAGGTGCCGGCAAAGGCTCGACCGAGTGGATGCACCTGGACGAAGCCCTGGTGGAGC
>CAYPUS010000283.1:0-4613 GCA_964413815.1 uncultured Aquabacterium sp.
GGCCAGCTAGATGACGAAGCGCGCTGCGCGCGCCCACCTCATCGCTGCGCTCCTCGGCACCAACGAAGTCGCCCGGCCAGACGCCGCCCCAGCCTTATCCGCCCTGCTTGCCTCGTGCCTAGAGGGATTGGTGCGATGCCAATGCATGCGCGCAGGTTCACCGCCGCTTGCTCTGGCACTTGCCCATCCCGTCCGCATCACACCCAGCAAGGCCGCAACACGCGGCGAGCGGGGTGGACGAGGGCTGAGGGGCCAATGGCCGGGCGACTTTGGGGGCGCTGAGTAGCGCAGTGGCGAGCTTGGCGCGCGCAGCGCGCTGCGTCATCTGACTTGCCGTGGCTGTTTGAGCGGAAGGGCGACAGCCCTGCAGCGAGTTCGACGGCACAAGCTCGCCGCGAGCAACGGAAGGAAGCCCCGCGTAGCGGGGCCGCCCCCGTAGGAGCCCGGCCATTGGCCCCTCAGCCCCCGCCCCGCGGTGCACCGCCAAAGCGCTCAGCTCTCAGCAAGAGCCAAGCAACAAGCAACAAGCAACAAGCAACAAGCAACAAGCAACAAGCAACAAGCAAGAAACGTTACTTGCCCCCAGCAACCCGCTGAGACAAATCCACCAACATCCGGCAACGAATCCCACTGGGCAGCTTCTGCGAAGCATTGTCGATCTCCGCGATCACACCAAACGTGCCCGAAGTCGATTCAATCACCCGGTCCACCGCCTTGACCTTCAGCCGGATCGGCGTGGCAAACGGCGGCTCCGGCGTCACCGTGATGTCACGCCCCACCTGCACCTGCTGAAAATGCCTGAACGGCAGCATCCCCGTCACCGTCAACACGCTGGTCTTGGCCACCTTCATGATCGGCTTCTTGCTCTCCCCCGTGTCCACCAGCGAACCCGGAAAAAGATAAAGATCAGCCACAACCCCATCGACCGGGCTGCGCAACACACGCCGCTTGAGCTGCTCGACAGACTGCGCGTGCTCAAGCCGCGCCTGCGCCGTGTTGTCACGGGCCACCTGCAACTCGGCCTCGGCCAGCTTCAACTCATTGACCGCATCGTCGCGCGCCTGGGCCGAGACGAACTCCTCTTCATACAGCTCCTGCAGGCGCGCGGCCTTGGCCTTGGCGGCGTTCAGCTTGTTCTGCGCGCTGATGAGCAGGCCCTGTGCATCGGCTCGAAAGCGCGCGACATCGACGGCGCTGCGCTCCACGGCCGATTCCAGCACGGCCAGGGTGTCACCGCGCTTGATCAGCGTGCCGCGGCGCACCGGCACCTCTTGCAACAAGCCCACCACCGGGCTGCGCACCTCGATCATCTGCGAGGGCTCGATCATGCAGTCGAACTCGGCCGTCGCGGGCGATGCTGCTGTGGCGGTGGCGGCGGCCGGAGCAGCCATGGCGGCAGCGGGCAAGCAAGCCAGCACAAGCGCAGCGCGGGCGGCATGGGTGGCGAAAGCCAGGCGAGAAGGACGGGCGAAGGTCATAAGGTCTTTCCTGCAAATCCGATGAGTTTGGCCAGGTCCTGGTCCTGCTTGAGTGTGGCCAGGCGAGCGCGGTAAGCCCGCCGCTGGGCCCGGCTCTGCGCGCGGCGCACGCACCAATGCAGCAGCCGGCGCTGCCAGCGCAACCCCTGGGCCCGCGCCAGGGCCCACCGCAAGGGCACAGGCTCGTGGCGCAGCAAGACATCTTCGAGCGAGACGATGGCGCGGGTGGTGCCAGGGTCGCCCTGGCGCCCGCAGCGGCCCAGCAGCTGCCGGTCGACGCGGGCGGAGTCGTGGAACTCGGTGAGGATGACGTGCAGCCCACCGGCCCGGCGCGCCGGGTCCTTGAGCTTGATGTCGGTACCGCGGCCGGCCATGTTGGTGGCCACCGTGATGCGGCCGGGCTCACCCGCGGCGCGCACGATCTCGGCTTCCTGCGCGTCCTGCCGGGCATTGAGCACCAGGTGCTCGACCCCGCGCGCGGCCAGCTCGCGCGAGATGCTTTCCGAGGCCTCGACGCTGCGGGTGCCGATCAGCACGGGCTGGCCACGCGCGGCCGCGGCGCAGGCGTCGTCGGCCACCAGACGCCACTTGGCGGCTTCGGTGCGGCAGCAGACGTCGTCCAGGCGCACGCGCAGGTTGCGCCGGTGTGGCGGAATGGGGCAGACCTTCAGCCGGTAGACCGACCACAGCTCGCGGTGCGCCTCGGCGGCGGTGCCGGTCAGGCCAGACAGCAGGTAGTAGCGCCGGAAGAAGCGCTGGAAGGTCATGCGCGCCAGCGTCTCGCGGCCCGAGGTGGTTTCCAGCCCTTCCTTGATCTCGATGAGCTGGTGCAGGCCCTGCTCCCACGAGCGGTCGGCCATCACGCGGCCGGTCGATTCGTCGACGATCTGCACCTTGCCTTCCGCCAGGATGTAGTGCTGATCGAGCTGGTAAAGGTGCACGGCGCTGAGGGCCTGTCGGATCAGCATCTCCTGCCAGGGCCGCGCGCGCCAGGCCGGGCGCACATGGGCCGGCGGCGGCGCGATGCGGTCCAGTGCGCCCGGCAGCAGCGTGACCTGGTGCTGGGCCGCATCGACCGTGAAGTCGCGTTCAGGCTGCAGGGCCCCGGCTTGTTCGATGGCCCAGCGCAGCACATCGGGCTCATGCACGCCGGGCGCCTCGCGCGAGAGGATCATGGGCGTGCGCGCCTCGTCGATCAGCACGCTGTCCGCCTCGTCGACGATGGCGTAATGCAGCGCGGGAATCAGCGGCAGGCTGGCGGCCGCGTCCTGCGTCGCCAGCAGCTGGCGCACATGCGAGACGCGGGCCGGCAAGAGGCCGTGGCCGGCCAGGCGGTCCTTGAGGTAGTCGAAGACGATCTCCTTGCCCGCGGCATAGCAGATGGCCTTGCGGTAGGCGCTCTGGCGGTCGTCGGCCTCCATGCCGCCGATGACATGGGCACTGTCCAGCGCGAAGAAATCGAACAGCGGCGACATTTCCTCGCGGTCACGCTCGGCCAGGTAATCGTTGGTGCTGACCACGTGCACGTGGGCGCCCGAACCCGCCATCACCGTGGCCGCCAGCGCCGCCACCAGCGTCTTGCCTTCACCCGTCTGCATCTCGGCCAGGCGGCCGGTGAGCAACACGCGCGCGCCCGCAAACTGCACCGGGTGGGGCCACATGCCCAGCGCCCGCTTCGAGCCAATGCCCACGCAGGCGAACACGGTCACCAGGGCCTTGGCATCGCCGGGCTGGGTCTTGAGGTGCTGCAGTGTCTGGCGAAAACAGGCGCGCACGCCTTCGTCGTCCTGCGCGCGCAGGCGATCGGCATCGGCGACGATGGCTGCAGCAAAATCATGGATGCCACCTCGGCGCATCAGCCGGGGCGGCAGCCAGCCCTGCACATTGCGCAGCCAGCGCTCGACGCCCTTGGCCGGGTCGTCGCCGCGCTCCTGCCGCAAGGTGTCGGCGCGCAAGAAGCCGCTGCCGGCCAGTTGCCGGGCCAAGGTGGGATCAGACATGAAAGCGCGCCAGAAAGAGTTGCCGCAAGCGCAGGGTCCACTGCCAGCCCAAGGGTGCCCAGCCCAGATCGAAGCGCACATAGGCGCGGTCGCCGAAGACCTGCCCCACCGCCGGGCGGGCCATCTCGACCTCCAGGTCGAAGACGCGTTGCAGCGCCTTGGTGCCCTTGTCCTGAGACGGGTCCACCGCGATCGCGCCACCGCCGCTGGAACCCAGGGCCGCGGACACCAGCTGTTCGGTGCCACCCGGAATCTGACGGCTCACCCGGGCGTCCACCACGGCGCCCATCTGCTTGGCCAGGCGCGCCTGCACGCCCTGCAAACGCGAGCGGATCAGGTCCATGTCGTCCTGCGTGACGGCCACGCGCAGCAGCTGCGAGGGCCCATCGACCACATAGCCGACCACCTCGCCTCGCTGCAGATAGCGGCCTTCCAGCCGCGTGGGTGCGGCCGGTGCCCAGCGGCCAGGGGCATTGGCGCGCAGCAGCTGGCCCTGCACCTGCCGCGCCAGTTCGGCCTCCTTGGCTTCGGCGGCCCGCAGATCCTGGCGCAGCGATTCGGCCTTGGGCAGGTCTTCGACCTCGGCCTGGCGGATGCGCACGCGCAGGCTTTCGGAGGCGGCCGCGGCCACCTCCCACTCGGCCATCAGTTCGGGATTGTCGGAGCGCACCAGGCGCTGGCCCGCGGTGACGGCCTGCCCGGGCAGGGCGCCCACCTGCACGATGTGGCCGGGGATCTCGGCGCGCACGATGGCCTCTTCGGGCAGCCACACCACCGCCTCGTGCACAGAGTGGAAGGGCGCCGGCACCACGCCAAGCAAGAGGACGAGGCCGGCCACCATCCAGGCCAGCCGCCCTTGTGCCTGCTCGCGCTGCAGGCCGAGGGTGTGGCCGTCGCGCACGTGCTTGAAGCCCTTCCACAAGGGCATCACCAGCGAGAGCCAGATGGACACCAGGGCCATCAGCACGCCCAGGAAGAAATACTCGCCCGCCACGAACCAGATCAGGCCGATCGTGATGCCGATGCGGTAGATGGGCGCGATCAGGCCATACCAGAACAACCAGTGGCGCTCACCCTCGCTGCCCATGGGCGGCTGGGCCTCCTTGGCGCCGAAGATGTAGCGGTCGGACAGCCA
>CAYPUS010000284.1:0-4608 GCA_964413815.1 uncultured Aquabacterium sp.
TGTTGGCATGCTTGAAGACATCGGCGCAGCGGTCCACGCCGGGGCCCTTGCCGTACCAAAGCCCGAAGACGCCATCGAAGCGCTGCGGGCCTGGGGTCAGGGGCAGTTGCTGCGAACCCCACACGGCCGTGGCGCCCAGCTCTTCATTGACGCCGGGCTGGAAGACGATGTGGTGCTTTTCAAGGTGGGCCTTGGCCTGCCAGAGGGCCTGGTCATAGCCGCCCAGGGGCGAGCCGCGGTAGCCGCTGATGAAGCCGGCGGTGTGCAAGCCGGCCATCGCGTCGCGCGTATGTTGGAGGATGGGCAGGCGCACAAGGGCCTGGATCCCGCTCATGAAGGCTTGCCCTCGATCGAGCGCGTATTTGTCGTCGAGCGACAGGGTGGCCAGGGCCTTGAGCACGTCGGCTGGCAGCGGTGCGTTCATCACGACCTCCTCGAGGTATGCTGCACTGCGTCATGCCGATAGGACGGCCTCGTGAGCCGCATCTGGCCCGCTGCACAGCAGGAACCCAAGATAGGGACCAGTTTAGGCCTCGCTCTCGCAGTAGGGTCTATCGCTTTCACCGACGTCGGAGCGTGCGCTAGTGCGCATGAAGCGCATGGGCGCGCGCCAAGGCGTGCGGATGTCACACGGCGATGTGGTGGCGGCCGTCAAGAACCCTGGGCAGCGCGGTGATCGCAAGGCCACGGATAATGGCGGCTGGCGGCCCGGCCGGGCCGGCAACCGATTGACTTGCCCACCATGTACACAGGTATCGTCCAGGGCGTCGGCCGCATCACGGCGCTGACCCCCACCACCGCCGGCTTGCAGCTGACGCTGCGCGCCCCCCAGGCCCTGCTCAAGGACTTGCAGATCGGCGCGAGCGTCTCGGTCGACGGCGTCTGCCTGAGCGTGGTCACCATCGATGGCGATCTGCTCTCCTTCGACGCCATCCACGCCACCCTGGCGCGCACCAACCTCGGCGACCGCCGCGTGGACGAGGTCGTGAACCTCGAGCGCTCGGCCAAGATGGGCGATGAGAACGGCGGCCACGCCATGTACGGTCACGTTTCGGACACGGCCCGCATCACCTCCATCCAGCTTGATGGCCCGAATGCGCACATCGAGTTGTCGGTGCCCGATCCCTGGCGCCGCTACCTGTTTCCGCGCGGTTTCCTGTCTATCAACGGCTGCAGCCTGACGCTGGCCGAGGCCGACGCCGAGCTCGGCTACTGCCGCGTCAACCTGATCCCGGAAACCATCCGTGTGACCAGCTTCTTCCAATACAAGCAAGGCGACCGGCTCAACATCGAAGTCGAGCAGCAGACGCAGGTGATGGTCGACGTGATCGAGCGCGTGCTGGAGCGCAAGCTGTCGCAAATGGCGCTCAAGCCTGCCTGAAGCATCCCTCACAAAGCCGAAGGGCCTGCACCGCATCGCGCGGCGCCAGGCCCTTTTTCCTTGGCTTGTCCGCGCCCCCGCCAAAGGAGGGGCGCGATGGCCTTACTTGCTCAGGTACTTGGCCTCACCGGGCTTGTCCGGCCACTCGATCTCTTCCTTGCTCGTGCATTCGGGATCGGCCGCGTTCATGTCACAGCGCACGCGCTTGATCACGCGCAGTGCGCGCTTGTCGTAGAAACCGGCCTCGGCAATCTCGACACGGCCTTCGCGCATCATGGCGACATAGCGCTTGAGGTCGGTCGAGACGATGTCCATCCAGACGTTGGCAGGCAGCTCGGCCTCGGACTTGCGGATCATCTTCATCGTGGGCTCGAACTGGGTCAGCCAGTATTCACGGGCCTTCTGGCCGGCGCCAGCGGGGAACTTGTCCTTGTTGATGATGATCTGGTAGGTCAGGAAGGTGATCGGCATGCGCGAGATGGCGCCCTTGGTGCCGATGCCCTTGTGCAGTTCCAGCGGCTTGTAGGCCAGGGCCGGCGCGAAGATCACATCCACCAGGCCATTGTTGAACTTGGTGGCGAAATTGGTGATGTCCGAGGCCACGGGCTGACCGCCCAGGCGCGAGATGATCATCGCCTGCACCTTGTCCACGTCCAGGGCCGCGATGCGCTTGCCGGCGGCGGCTTCGACGCTGTTGATCTTGCGGTCATTGACGATGGGATAGGCCGCGCCCATGGGCACGATGCCGGCCACTTCGTACTTGCCTTCGACCATGTACTTGGCCGCATTGGGCGAAGAGAAGATCTCGATGGTGCGGCGCAGCACTTCGTAGCTGGCGTCCATGTCCAGCTTGCCGTCGCGTTGGAAGGTCGTCGCGCCAATGGCGTCGGTCGTTGCGGCAAACAGGTTGTAGGGCTTGCTGCGGAAAGTGGAGACCGCCATGGCATCGCACTGGCCGCTCTTGAAATCTTCCGAAGCGATGCGCTCGTCGGTATAGGCCTTCAGTTCAAGGTCGACGCCGATATTGAGCTTTTGCATCGCCAGCGCGAAATCCTTGGCCATCGCGAAAGCGGGGCCGCCGGTGCCGATGATGTCCCACACGCAGGCCTTTTGGGCCGCCATGGCGGGTGCGCTCAGTGCGCAGGACAAACCAAGTGCGAGCAGCCACTTGGCACGGGGGAAACGGGAAGCAGAAGCGGTCGACATTGACGAAATCATCCGGGAAAAGGGTGCGTCAATGTACCAAAGCCCATGGTGTGAAACGGGCAGGACTTTCACCTGATCGCGGGGGGCTCGGCGTCGATCCGCCAAGGCGTTCACGAACGATGGCGGCCCATCGCCACATTGCCGCACCGCACAACGCTCGGGCAGAATCGTCGGCACTTATTTCGGTGAGTGTGAACAGGGAGCACCGCCATGCGCGAGCCAGATTTTTCCAGTCCACCGGTGATCGTTGCCGGCGGTATCGCCATTGCCGCGATCCTTTGGGGTCTTGCGCAAATCATTCCCCCCATCTTCGAAGGTTTGGGCCACTTGTGTAAAGCGGTGGGCGCAGCCGTGGGATTGGGCTTCGCGACGGCCACGACGGGCTTCGCCACCGCCGGCGTGGTGGCTTCCTGGCTGGCGCCTGCCACGGCGGCGGGCGCCGCGACCACCGCGGTCTGCGCTGCGGTCTTTGTCGTGCACAAGGTGGTCGAAAGAGCCAAGGAGCAACCGTACGAGTGGCTGCTTCCGGCCCTCGGCCTTCTGGCGGTTTTTTTCGTCGACCTGTCGAAGGATGAACTGCTTGTAACCGGCACCGCACGTGCGCTGTATGCGCTGGCCACCGGCATTTTCACCATCGGCGGCGGACTGCTGCTGCTCAATTCACGGCTGTGGGTTCGCGCCCTCGGCTTCTTTCTGCCCTTCCTGCCGACCGGGGTGGTCTGGGCCACCTTGGTGAGCAATGGCCACGTCACCAGAGGCCTGGCGGACTTCATCCTCGCCGGCAGCCCTGCCGCGATCGGCATGGTGGGGGTGCTCATCCTGGGCGGGGTGATCGCCGTGTTGGGGATTGCCTTGCCGGAGCGCTGAGGGGCAAAGAAAAATCCCCTAGGCGCACCTGGCTGCCTAGGGGATTTCTTATTTGGTGGGGTGGCTAATGGGATACCACACGCCACCAAAGAACTACCATCGTCGCTGGGAGTTTTTGAAGCTGCCACACGCGCTTGTATGACAGGGAGTGTAACAGCTCTGCCACCCGCTTGAGCGCGCGCGCCGGCGATCAATCGGCAAATCCGGCGTTTGACCGACATCCTTTATTTCGACTATTATAGAAATATGGAAGAAAATGAAATTGTCCGCTCCCTGGCCGCCCTGGCCCACCCGGCCCGCCTCCAGGTGTTCCGTGCGCTGGTCGTCGTCGGCCAGCAGGGGCTCACGCCCGGCACCATGGCCGAAGCCCTGGGGCTACCCGCCGCCACCCTCTCGTTCCACCTCAAGGAACTGGTGCACGCCGAACTGGTGACCCAGGAGCGGGCCGGGCGCAACCTCGTCTACCGCGCCGCCTACGACCGCATGAACGGCGTCCTGGGCTACCTGACGGCGCACTGCTGCCAGGGCGCCGAGTGCCTGGAACCCACCACCACCAACTGCAACTGCTGAGGAGTCCCCCATGAAGCGTTTTCACGTCCACGTCCGGGTGGCCGATCTGGCCGCCAGCATCGCGTTCTACAGCCGCCTGTTCGGTGTCCAACCTTCGCGCCAGGAGACCGACTACGCCAAGTGGATGCTGGAGGACCCCCGCATCAACTTCGCCATCTCGACCCGTGGCGAAAGCGTGGGCGTGGACCACCTCGGGTTCCAGACCGACGACACCGCCGAACTGGCCGAACTGCGACAGCGGGCCGAAGCCGCTGACATGGCCATCCTGGACCAGGGCGAAACGGCCTGCTGCTACGCCCGCAGTGAGAAACACTGGGTCACCGACCCGCAGGGCATCGCCTGGGAGCACTTTCACACCCTGGGCAACATCCCCGTCTACGGCGATAGCAAGCCCACCCAGGACAGCGCCTGCTGCGCACCGTCGTCCACCCCTGTCTCCGTTAGCTTGCCCACTTCGCGCAAGGCTGCCTGCTGCTGACACCTCCCCTGCCCTAACCGCCCGATACCTGACCATGCAAGCCCCCCTGACCGTCCTGTTCCTCTGCACCCACAACTCGGCCCGCAGCATCCTGGCCGAAGCCATG
>CAYPUS010000285.1:0-4607 GCA_964413815.1 uncultured Aquabacterium sp.
CGCACAGACCAGTCGCGCAACCTCTCGAGGTCGCGCACGAGCGGCCACGCGTGCGCCAGCAGGTGATGGGCCAGCAGAACGGGCTGCGCGTGCTGCAGATGCGTGCGCCCCGGCATGACGGCATTCGGATGCGCGCCCGCCTGAGCGGCGATCGCATCCAGCAACTGCACCACGGCGTGGGCATGCCTGTCGAGCATCACGAGATCGGCGGTGGCCTGCGATTGGAACTTGACGGTCATGGCGCAACTCCTTTTGCATCTTTTATGACGATCAGCATAGCGCCGCTTGCGACCCCACACCGCGTCAAAGGCTGCTGCGCCGACAAGGGCATCGGCGCCACGCAGATGCCGCCCTTGTGCGGCCTGCCTCAGGGCAGGGGCACCTGCCCCACTGCGCAACCGGCTTCGTTCACCCCCGCGCCATCGGCGGTGCCAGGGCAGCGGTCCACGCCGCCTGGGGCCCCATCACCGGGCACGCCGTCGCGGTCCGTGTCCCGCCAGACCGGATCGTTGAGCACCGCCACGCGCGCGCTCTTGGCCGCCAGACTGAAGGGGAAGCTGATGGTCTGCCCCGTCTTGATGTCGACATAACGCGTGCAGGCGGTGGCGTCGCTCACCGGGCAGGCCACCGACTTCGCGCTGGTGCCCGCGTTGTAGAAGCCCACCGGCTCGGCGCGGCCCGACACCGTCTGCACCGGCACGATCCGGACATTGTCCAGGCGCACCTTGCCCAGGGACCTGAGTTCGAAGTCCAAGCGCGCATTGGAGAGCGATTCGGTGGCCGTCAAGAGGGCGGAATAGGTCTGCCAGCCCGTGGCCAGCGCAAAGCCAGCGCCATTGCTCTTGCTTGCGTAGGTGCTCATGCTGCGAAGTTCCAGATACACGGATTCGCCGGTGTTCTCAGCCTGGGCATCGAAGGTCAGCAGGTAACGCTGCCCCGCGATCAAGGTCATGGGCGAGTCGGTGTTGACGATGTAGAGCCTGCGGCCGCCGGTCCATTCGGCCTCCTGGCTGGGCTCCACGCTCAGGCAGGCGCCCCCGCCGAAGCAGCCTTCAGCGCCGACCGCCGGCACACCGCGCCAGCTCGCCCAGTTCGCAAAGCCCTGATCAAAGCCGCCATTGATGGCCAGACTGCTCGCGCCCGGGGCCGCTTTCACGGCCGGCCCGGTGCCGAACACATTCCAGGGCGACAGCACCTGGGTGTCCTGCCCGCCTTGCACCCACTTGCCAAAGGTTTGCAGGCTGCGCGTACCGGACATGTCGATCGCCGCGAGCGCCGGTGTGCCGTAGGTGGCGTACACGTTGCGGGCATAGGTGGCGAAATCCTCCGTGCCCGCGAAATCGCTGGCATGCACGATCACGGGATTGTCGAGACGTGAGGCCATCACATTGCCGCTGACCGTGTTGAAGCGCAGGTAGTTGTTGGCATCGCAATCGGGCATCGTGCCGCAGTACTGGGGCGTCGCGAAGCTCGTCAGGGAGCCGTGCCGGTTCTCCTGCATCCACAGCTGCGATCGGACGTTGCCGACCAGTGTGTTGTTGCTCACCGTGTTGCCGCGGCCGTAGTGCAGCATGACGCCCTGGTCGAAACCGGTGACGTAGTTGTTGCTGACGGTGACGCTGCCTGCGAAGTCATCCAGATAGATACCGTTGGTGGCGCTGCTGGGCGGCACCGCCAGCGCACCGGCCATGCCGTCCAGGCGGTCGGGTGCGGACTCCACCGGCGTGCCGATCACGAAGTTGCCGTGGATGGTGTTGCCCACATCGTTCTTGTACGGCAGGCCATGCAGGCTACCGTCGTAGTCGAGGCCACGCGCGTAGATGCCGCCGCAATCGTCGAACTCAAGGCAAGCGCCCAGCACCTGGTTGTCGGAGATGGTGTTCGACTTGGCAGCGCGGATACCGATGTAGCTCGCGCGCTCGACCAGGTTGCCGGACGCCTGCGAGCCATGACCCAGCCAGATGGCCGCATGGGCGTACAGGCCCATGCCGGCGTTGCGCACGGTGTTGCCGCGCACATGGATCGAGCGGGTGGAATCGGCGCCCAGGTAGATGCCCACGCCACCGCTGTCGCTCACCACCGAATTGCTCACGGTGCCGCTGCCGTGGCCGTTGTTGATGACCGAGATGCCTGCCGTGCCCGCGCGCGCCACGTTCAGCCCATCGAGGGTGACGGAGGTGGTCGCGCGGTTGATGGCCACGGCGTCGCCCCGGGACTCGGCCACGGCGATGCCCTTGACCGCCACCTGCGCCACATTCCGACCTTCGATCGCGTGCACGCGCGATGCGGCGTACAAGGCCTTCCCGGCAGGCGAGACGCCGCCCGGCAACCACACGTACAGCTTCTTGCTGGCGGCATCGAAGACCCATTCGCCGGCCTTGTCGAGCATCCACAGCTTGTTTTCCAGCCAGTAGCCGTTGCCCGGCTGCAGGCGGTAGGACTTGTCGCCCGGCCAGAGCGGGTCGGCCGTGACGGTCACCTGCGTCTTGCTGGGCGCCGAGGTGATGGCGTAGCGGGTCAGGAACCAGGAATAGTTCCTGGCATACACCTGCGCACCCAGCAGATCGCCAGCCAACACCGCCGCAGGCACGGCGCCGGTTTCCAGGAGCATGGTGTGGGTGGTGGCTTCATCGACGATGGGCGTGCCTGGGGCGATGCGCAGGTAACGGTTCTGCCCACGGTTGAACACCCCATTGCCGCCCGCGCTGGCATCGATGTTGGGATGGCGCGCACGCTGCAGGCGCACGCCGTTGTAGACCAGCTGGCCAATCGATGCGGGGTAGGTCTTGCCCTCGACATCGGTCTCGCTCACGACGATGCTGGACACATTGGCCACATAGATGTTGCCGCTGTGCTGGCTCCAGCTCAAGCCGCCCACGTAGGACGAGGCGCGGATCAGCGGCGCGGCTTCCGACGAGTTGTCAGGGTAGCTGCCATAGGTGACGCCGTGCTTGAGCTTGAGCGTGCCCTCCCAGACATCGCCCTTCTTGAACAGCACCCGATCGCCAGAGTTGAGCGCGGCCGTGTTCACCTTGTTGAGCGTGCGCCACGGAAACAATGTGGATGTGCCCGAGTTGCCATCGCCCCAGGAGCCGTTGCTGACGTAGTAGTCGGCCGTCCAGGCGGGCAAGGCTGCGCAAAGCGTGAACAAGCCAGCCACGACGTGGCCGGCCATGAAAGGCCTGTGTCTCATGAAAGCGTCCCTGATGAATTGAAATGCCCCGAAGATGTCGGGTCTGAACATGCTAAACGCAGACATGCGTGCGGGTCAAAATGCGTCAAACCCTAGCCCCCCGCCGCCGCTCACCGCCATGACCACCACCCATCTGCTTTACCTCCACGGCTTTCGCTCCTCGCCGCAATCGTTCAAGGCGCAGATGCTGGCGCGGCATGTGGCGGAACTGGGCGGCCGCTCGCCTGGCCAGGCGCCCACCTGGGCCTGTCCGCAACTGCCCCCATCCCCCAAGGAAGCGCTGGCCCTGATCACCGGCATCACCCAGGCCTGGCCCGTCCAGACCATGGCCGTGGTGGGCTCCTCGCTCGGCGGCTTCTATGCCACCGTGCTGGCCGAACGACTGGGCTGCCGCGCGGCCGTCATCAACCCGGCCGTGCAGCCCGCGCGCGATCTGGCCCGCTACATCGGCGAGCAGACGAATTTTCACGATGCCCAGGCGAGATTTTTCTTCCGGCCCGAGTTCATTGCCGAGTTCGAGGCGATGTCGCCCTGGCCCATCACCCGGCCCATCACCCCGGATCGCTACTGGGCCCTGATCGCCAAGGGCGACGAGGTCTTGCAGTGGGACGAGATGGTGGCCCACTACCCCGGCGCCCAGCTGCAATTGCTCGAAGGCGGCGACCATGCCGTCAGCGATTTCGCCCAGCACATGCCCGGGCTGCTGCGCTGGCTCGGGCTACCTGGCTGAGCCGCCCGCCAAAATGGGACAATCCCCTCCTGACTCCAACCGCGCCCCCAGGCGCCAGCCCCTGTTCCATGTTTGCCCTCTTTGACGACGCCGGGAAATTCCTGGCAGGCCGCGTGATGTCCGAAGCCGACAGTTCGATGCAGATCGAGCTGGATTCGGGCAAGCGCGTCAAGGTGAAAGCCGCCAATGTGCTGATCAAGTTCGCCAAGCCCTCGCCTGCCGAGCTGCTGGCGCAGGCGGCCGCCCAGTCGTCGGACATCGACCTGGACCTGATCTGGGAAGTGGCGCCCGAGGACGAATTCGGTTTCGAGGACCTGGCACGCGAGTATTTCAGCGCCACGGCCGACGCCGTGCAGCAGGCCGCCATGCTGATGCGCCTGTTCGAGACGCCGCATTACTTCCACCGGCGTGGCAAGGGGCGCTTCCGCAAGGCCCCCGAGGACATCCTCAAGCAGGCCCTGGTCGCCATCGAGCGCAAGAAGCAGCAGGCCCTGCAGATCGCCCAGTGGGGGCAGGACCTGGCCGCCGGCCAATGCCCCGCGCCCATCAAGGAGCAGCTCTACAAGATCCTCTTCAAGCCGGACAAGAACGGCCCCGAGTACAAGGCCGTGGTCGAAGCGGCCAAGGCCACGCAGCGCGCGCCCCTGGATCTGCTCAAGAGCGCCGGCGCCATCGACAGCCCCT
>CAYPUS010000286.1:0-4594 GCA_964413815.1 uncultured Aquabacterium sp.
CTGGGCGACGCCACCATGGCCACCACCATCCTGGACCGCCTCATGCACCGCTGCGTCATGCTGGAGTTCGAGGGCAAGAGCTACCGGCTTAAGGAGGCTGCTGCCCGCCTAGCCATCAGCACTGAACCCTCATAATCCGGTCGTCTTGCCTGGGGGAATTTGGGGTGGCCACAGGTGGGGGAATTTGAAGTGGCCATCGGGGTATCACCAAGCAGTGTGGCGTGAGGCCAAGGAGAGGCTGATCAGCTGTGGACTAAAGGACACCTTGTGGTTCGACAAAAGCATGGCCAATCGCGAGATGCTCGCGCCGGCTCAAAAGAGTCCATGACCAACGATTTGGTAGCTTTGCTCGCAACTTGATTGCTTTGCCTGAAAGGGCGCACCTGATGTTCTTCACTTTCACGGCCGCCGTGGCTTATCGCCGAGGGCACAAGGTGCTCGTCGGGGGCATGTGTGAAACGGATTACCCCGGCTATCCGGATTGTCGTGATGACACACTGAAATCGCTTCAGGTCACGCTGAACCTAGGTTTGGCTTCCCGCATGGTCATTGAAACGCCATTGATGTGGATCGACAAAGCCCAAACTTGGTCGTTGGCCGAGCAGTTGGGTGGCAACCGGTTGGTTGAGTTGATCCGTGATGAGACCCACACTTGTTATGTTGGTGACCGGACGCATCAACATGCGTGGGGATATGGGTGTGGAGAGTGCTCAGCCTGTGAGTTGCGGCGGAGTGGGTATGACCGCTTTATTGCTGCTTGAAGACCGGACCTAGCGATCGGCCGCCCAGTCAAGCTTGTATCGTTTCTTGGGGCCGTCTAGCGTCAAGGTTAAATGGCTCAATAGATCGCGGCCAATCATGCCTTCAATGGAATGATTGAAAAATGGCCGGCCAATGATCTCTACCGCTGGCACGACAAAAGGCGCATCTCCGAAGGTTTCAATGCGGAACTCAATGTCGTAGGTGTTGCATTCGGTCGAACCAGCATCAGACGTTGCGGTCAAGATTTCTCGCATACCCCTAGGCGGAATACCTAGGGTGCGCATGTGTTGTTCACTGATCAGCGACGTCTCGCATCCAGTGTCAATGATCATGGGAATCTTGATGGCTGGCGGCACGGACAATCCGCGTGCTTCAAGGGCTCGCCGACGGGGGGCGCTGATACCAATGCGAACTTCGATGATCGGGCCACTTGAGTTGTAGGTCGCAGTTATCGATGGCACGGTCCGAGATCGCGAGTGAAGTGCACAACGTCATGGTCGGAAGCGACCTTCTTGACGAAGAAGTCATCAAGGCCGAACTGCTCGTAGGCCCAATCGAGAGCACGCTCATACGTGTCCGAGAAGTGAGCAACGGAGTCACCTTTGATGACGACGTATTGGCCGTTGTGCTGGGCGAGCATGCTTTGCAAATGCGACTGATACGTGTCGAATTCGGTCTGCAGTGAGGACATGGGGCGTGCTTTCCTTGATGATGAGCCGAGTGGCTTTACCAACAAGTTATTAACATAGTTATCCACAACGTGGCCCGACAGATTACCGAAGAATCTGAAGCGATGCAAATAAAAAAAGATAAGCGGAAGGTTCAGTACATAGCCCGCCATGGTTGCGTGATGACGAGCCAAGCTCGACTGGGCCGGCGTTGGCCCCGGGTGACCAAACCATGATCTCGTGATACGATTAACGCGAGGCGATCATGTGCCTCTCAACTAATCACAGGAGTCAACCATGCGTGTTTTGAAAGAAAGCGAAATCCAGGCTGTCTCAGGCGGCGGCTTCTTCGACGAACTCGGTGCCAAGGTGGTCGGTGATTCGGCGCCCACCGCGCTGAAAGCCGCGGTCGGTGCGGTGATCTCACCTTTTGTGCTGGCCTTTGCGTTCATCCTTTATGGTTCTGTGGGCTGACTGGCAGCCCTAGTCCGCACACCTTCGGTGTGCGGAGCTCCGATGCAAGACGCCCGGTTCAGCCGGGCGTTTTGCCGTCTGCACGGCGAGTGGGCCTTGGAGTGCGACCATCCCCAAGCATCCAAGAAACCCGGACGGGAAAACCATGAATGCATTTCTCTCCCAGATGGCAACAATGCGCGCATTCACATAAAGCAGCTTCAGTCATAGTCAAAGGGAGGATGCATGGCCGCCATCAAGGTCAGTAAAAGCAACGCATGGACGCTGTGGAACAACGGCAGGATCGCGGCGGCCAACGTCTATCTTCACACCCAGGCGCCTGAATACCCGCCCGTCATCGGCAGCCTGGCGCATGCGCGCGGCTACAACGCCCTGCGCCTGTGGTTCGCCTGGGCCTACAAGTACACGCTGAGCGAGGAGGACTTCATCGCCATCGCGGCAGACCCTGCCGGCTGGAACTCGACGGCCCTCACCCGCCACGGCCAGGCCACGATCGCGGAGGTGGCCGCGCAGGTTGATCGCGTGCTGCAGGCCTGTTCGCAAAACGGCATGGGCGTCATCTTCACGCTGGACTTCTTCCAGGGCCGAGGTGGGCGGCTGTGGTCGGAGCCTGGCCTGCATGACAGCCTGGTGAACTTCTGGAAGGCGACGGCGCAGCGCTGGCAGAGCAACCATGCCGTCATCGGCTATGACATCCTCAATGAGCCGAGCCCGTCCGAGGGTCTGTCCTTCGCGGCCATTCGCGCGGGCACGACGGAGAACTGGCCGGCCCTGGCTGCCAGGGTGGTGGCGGCGATCCGTCAGGTGGACACGGCCACGCCCATCGTCGTGCAGGGCATGTACTACGGTGGGCCGAACGGGCTGGGCCTGTTCCATGCGCCGGACAACAGCAACAGCTGGCTGGTGCCGGGCACGCGCATCGTGTATTCCTTCCACATGTACCACCCGGGCGAGATCACCCACCAGGGCGTGGCCAACTGGAGCTATGAGACCTTGGGCATGCCGTATCCGGCGGGTGCGCAGTGGTACTGGGAAAACTTCAATGGCCAGTTGCTGGGCGAGAGCAGCAATGGCCTGTTCCGCGACTGCAACACTGCGGCCGATCTGATGGCGGCCTGCAAGGTGGCGCTGGACTTCAAAGCGCGCTTCAATGTGCCGGTGTTCGTGGGCGAGTTCTCGATGGTCGACATCAACTTCGACACTTCCTCGTTGCCGGATTCGCGCATCTCGGAGGTCTCGCCCGACGACTATCACCGGCAGGTCACCGCGATCTCTTCCACGGGTTCCGAGGTCACGGTGTCGGTGGAGAACATCTCGCCGCACATGTTCGGCTGGGGGCAGCCTGACGAGAGCATCAAGCGCGGTGCCGATGGTTTCGTCATTCCCTACACCCGGCAGAAGACGGCCGCGCAGCTCAATGCCATCAAGCAAAACAACCAGGACTATGGCCAGTACTTCACCAACGAGGTGCTGCTGACGGTTTCGCCGATCCCGGGCACGCCGCAGGCCCAGGCGGTGGCATCGCTGAACATCGTGAACCAGCCGGTGACGATCCGCCGCGGTGGGCATCAATACGTGTTCAACGCCGCCAAGCCGGTGGTCGAGATCCTGCGCCAGGCGCTGGCCACGCGTGACAATGACGAGAAGTACTTCCCGCCGGTGGCCACGCTGAGCATCAAGGCCACGGCCGCGCGGGCACAGGCCCAGCCACAAAGCCGGGTGGCTTATGCGACCGATGTGCTCAGGATGTGCCAGGCCAAGGGCCTGTCATGGGCCTGGCATGCGGAAGACAGCAATGTCGGTGGTTTCGTGGGCTGGCGGCCTTCCAAGGCGGTGGCAGCGGTGCTGCGTCAGGCCGCGATGGGCCGCCGTCTGCCGGGTTGATGGGAGGCCCGTGCATGAACCACAACAAGCTGCCCAGCCCGCGCATTCAAGACACAAAGGGAGTGGAGAACATGGATGCCAATCGTCGCAAACTGGTGATCTCGGCCTCGCTGCTGCCGCTGGCCGGATCCGCCGTGGCCGCTTCAGGGCGGGTCAATGGCCAAGGGCTGGAGGTGGTGCACCCCCTGTTCCTGTTGCAGATGCCGGATGCCATCTTCCGCAGTTCGTCCGACCTGCGTTTCATCGTGCCGAGTGCGAGCCCGGCCACGCAGGCCTGCCTGAACAGCGGCACCTTGTCGGTGTCGCTGATGGAGGAGATTCGCGAGTACACGCGCACGGTGCTGCTCACCCTGCCCTCGCCGACGGCATCGAAGACCTACAACGTCGCTTCGCTGCCGGCGGGCAGTGTGATGGTGGTGGTCTACGACGCCACGCGCAACCTGCACCACGAGTACATCTTCAACAGCGGCACGATCAAGCTGACGAGCTATGACACGGTAGCCAAGTCGGTGGTGATGAGCTTCGACACCGTCAAGGGGTACCCGACGGGGCTGGCGCAGGCACCGAACAACTCGGCGCTCAAGGAGATCCGCATCGATGGTTCGGTGCGGGCCAGCTTCACCGAAGAAAACGCCGGCTGGCTGAGTTGATGGCTTGAACAAGCAAGCTGTGACCCCTGCCAAACAAAAACGCCCGGATCAACCGGGCGTTTTTCATGGCTGGTCTGCCATCACTCAGCGTAGTGCACCACCGAGCGGATCGACTTGCCTTCGTGCATCAGATCGAAGGCCTTGTTGATCTCTTCC
>CAYPUS010000287.1:0-1543 GCA_964413815.1 uncultured Aquabacterium sp.
ATCCACGGTGCTGTACGCGTCGAAGAACCAGATGCGCTCGCCGGCGGCATGCTCACCGGGAAGCACGATGGCGCGGCGCCCCCGCCCGCCTGGCGAGTCGCTGCTGACGGGCTTCTTCGCGTGGCGGGTGCTGATGGTGGCGGCCTTGATGATGGTCGGCTCGCTCGGGCTCTTCCTCTGGGAGCTGCAGGTCGGCACCAGCGTCGAGAAGGCCAGGACCCTGGCCGTCAACGCCGTGGTGGCCGCCGAGATGTTCTATCTGCTCAACAGCCGCTTCATCCTCAAGCCGGTGCTCAACCGCCATGGCCTGCTGGGCAATCCGCAGGTCTTGCTGGCCATCGGCGTGTGTGTGCTGCTGCAGCTGGCCTACACCTATGCGCCTGTGATGCAGGGCATCTTCCACAGCCGGGATCTGGGCTGGCTGGATTGGGGTAAGGTGCTGGCTGCCGGTCTGCTGGTGTTCGGCGTCGCGGAGCTGGAAAAGGCCGCGATCCGGCGCACCCGCCGGAGCGCGCTGCGCTTGCGCCATGCCTGAGCGGCGCGCGACAAAACAGAGAAGGACATGCCATGACGAACGCCAAGCCCTCCCGCATCCTGCTGTCGACCGATCTCAGCCCGCGTTGTGACCGGGCCCAGGATCGCGCGGCACAGCTGGCCACCGAGTGGTCGGCAGAACTCGTGGCCTTGAACGTGCTGGATCCGGCGGCGAGCTTCGACCAGGCCATGGCATGGCTGTCCGGTGCGGGTGACGAGGCGCTGATCGAGGTGGCCCGCCATGAGCTGGCCCGCGACCTGGGCGATGTGACGGTGCCCTGGCAGGTGCGCGTGGTGCGCCATCCGGATACGGCGCAGGCCATCTGCGAGCAGGCCAGGTCGGTGCAGGCCGGTCTGGTGGTGGCCGCTGTCTCGCGCAACGAGACGCTCGGGCGCCTGCTGCTGGGCTCGACCATCGAACAGGTCGCACGCGCCTTGACCGTGCCGTTGCTGGTGGTGCGCAGGCGGGTGCGGGGCAGCTACCGGCGCGTGCTGGTGGCAACCGACTTCTCGGCCTCTTCGCGCCTGGCATGGCAAGCGGCCGTGCGGCTTTTCCCGCAGGCGGATCTGACGATTTACCACGCCCATGCGTCGTCGTCGGGGCCCTTCCTGGAGGCCAAGGCCAGCCTGGAGAAAGAAGCCGAGGCCTTCGTGGCGGACAGCCTGCCGCCGGGCGGGGCCCTGCCGCGCATCGTGGTGGAGCCGGGTTCCATCGAGACGGCCCTGGCCCGGTATGTGCGGGCCAACGACATCGATCTCGTGGTGATCGGCAGCCATGGCCACAGCGGCATCATGAGCCTGCTGCTGGGCCGCACCGCCAGCAAGCTGCTGGACTGGCTGCCTTGCGACACACTGCTGGCGCCCGAACCGCGCGCGCGGGGCGAGGGCGCGGCCAGCCAGCCTTGATGGACAGGCTTTCAGCGCGCGCTGGCGTGCTGGTAGATCGAGGGCCGCGTCATCTTGATCGGCAGTGGCAGGCCATGCAGGTTCTCTGATTCACCGATGATCA
>CAYPUS010000287.1:1553-2780 GCA_964413815.1 uncultured Aquabacterium sp.
CAGCCAGCCATCCGGCTTGAGACAGGCCAGCACGCGCTCGACCAGGCTGCGCCGGGTGTCGAGCGGAAAAGCGCTGATCACATTGCGCAGGAAGATGACATCGAACAGGCCCACGTCGGGCAGCGGCGCGTGCAGGTTGATGTGCTCGAAGCGCACGTGTTCGCGCACCGGCCGGTCCATCTGGAAGCTGCCGGCATGCGGGCCCTCGCCCTTGACGCAGTAGGACGAGCGAAAGGCCCAGGGGATGTCGCGGGCGGCGTCCATGCCGTAGCGCGCCTCGCGGGCCGTGGCCAGGGCCTGGGTGTTGATGTCGGAGGCGATGATCTCGAAGCGATCGTGGCCCAGCGAGGCCAGCAGCACCATGGCGATGGTGTAAGGCTCTTCGCCACTGGCGCAGGCGGCGCTCCAGACGCGCACCGCGCCCTCGTCGCGCAGACGGGGCGCCACCTGTTCGGTCAGGAAGGCGAAATGCCGCGGTTCGCTGAAAAAGGGTGTGTCGGTGGCCGTGACCAGGTCCAGCGCGAGTTGGCGTTCGGCGGCATCGTGGCCGATGAGCGCGAGGTAGTCGCCGTAGCGGGCCAGCCGGTGGGCCTGCAGTCGGGGCGCCAGCTGCCCCGCTACGAGCAGCTTTTTGGCTGGCCCCAGCTGGAAGCCGGCCACGTCACAGAGCAATCGGTTGAGGGCCTTGAACTCGGTTTCGCTCAGCGTGCTCATGTGTTGTCATGTCCCTATCTTCGGCCGACGATCGCGGCGGAGATGGCGTCGAGCGGGAGTTCCTTCTCGACGCCGCCCAGCCGCATGGCCTCCTTGGGCATGCCATAGACCACGCAGCTGTCCTCGTCCTGGCCGATTGTACGGGCGCCAGCGTCGCGCATTTCCTTCAGGCCGCGCGCGCCATCGTCGCCCATGCCGGTCATGATCACGCCCAGGGCATTGCGGCCGGCGGCGCGCGCCACCGAACGGAACAGCACGTCCACCGAGGGGCGGTGGCGGCACACGGGCGGGCCGTCCACCACGACCACACGGTATTGCGCGCCGCTGCGCTCCAGGGTGAGGTGCCGGCCACCCGGTGCGATCAGGGCGCGGCCCATGTGCACCCGGTCGCCGTGCGCGGCCTCTTTCACCTCGATCGCGCAGACGGTGTTGAGCCGTTGCGCAAAAGCAGCGGTGAACTGCTCGGGCATGTGCTGCACGATGACGATGCCGGGGCACACCGCCGGCAGGCGG
>CAYPUS010000287.1:2790-3906 GCA_964413815.1 uncultured Aquabacterium sp.
ACGATGCCGGGGCTGTCGACGGGCAGTGCGCTGAGCACGGCTTCCAGTGCCTGTGTGCCGCCGGTGGACGTGCCCAGTGCCACAACGCGGTCGGTGGTCTCGCTCATGGCGCGCTGGGGCGCGCCGGACGACAAGATGGCATCGGCCGACAGCTTGGCGGGTATCGGCGCGGCCTTGGGCGCCGCGGCGATCCTGCGCACGCGCGCATGGGCGGCGGCCTTGACCACGGCGATGAGGTCGTCGGATTCGTCCAGCAGGTATTGCTTGAGGTTGACTTTGGGTTTGGCCACGATGCTGACGGCGCCGGCCGCCATGGCCTGCATCGTCGTGTCGGCGCCTTGCGGGGTCAGCGTCGAGCAGATCACCACCGGCGTGGGGCGCTCGGCCATGAGCTTGCGCAGGAAGGTCAGGCCATCCATGCGCGGCATCTCGACGTCCAGCACGATCACGTCCGGCCATTCCTTGGCCATGTGCGTCATCGCGAAGACCGGATCGGCCGCAGCTCCCATGACGCTGATGGCGCGGTCCGCCGCGAGCCTTTGCGTCAAGACCTGGCGCACGACGGCCGAGTCGTCAACGATCAGCACACGGATGGGCTTGCCCATGTTCAATCCGATCGGTTGCAGTAGATCGAGGGGCGGATCATCTGCAGCCTGTCGGTCACGCCGTGCAGGCTTTCAGAGTGGCTGATGATGAAGTGACCGCCCGGCTTGAGCAGCGGCTGCAGGCGCATCACCACCTTGCGCTTGGTCTCGGGCGAGAAATAGATCATCACGTTGCGCAGGAAGATGACATCGAAGCTGCCGAGGTCGGGCAGGCTGGCATTGAGGTTGATCGACTCGAAGTGCACCCGGTCGCGCAGGATGCGCTCGATGGTGAACCAGCCCTCCTGGCTGCCAATGCCCTTGAGGCAGTACTTGGCACGCATGGCGCGGGGGATGTTCTCGACATCCTCCATCGGGTAGAGGGCCTGCTGGGCCGTCTTGAGCACGCGCGAGCTGATGTCGGAGGCCAGGATCTCGAACCGCATGTGGCCCAGCGTCTCGGCCAGCACCATGGCGATGGTGTAGGGCTCTTCGCCGGTCGAGCAGGCGCCGCACCACACGCGCACCGAGT
>CAYPUS010000287.1:3916-4586 GCA_964413815.1 uncultured Aquabacterium sp.
GTTCTGGTTGCGCAGCGTGGGTGCGATGGCATTGGCCAGGAACTCGAAGTGCTTGGGCTCGCGGAAGAAGTAGGTCTCGTTGGTGGTCAGCAGGTCCAGGGCGATCTGGCGCTCGGCCTTGTCGTTCTTGACCAGCTGCAGGTAGTCGCCATAGCTGTCCAGGCCATGCTGACCCAGGCGTTTGGCCAGGCGTCCGCTGACCAGCGGCTTCTTGGACTCCGTCATGTGAATGCCGGCCAGGTCGAAGATCATCTGCTTGAAGCCGAGGAACTCCTTGTCGCTCAAGGTCGCCATGGCGCTGCTCATCCTTCCTGCAGGTCGAGGTTGGCCTCGGCGCCGATGCCGCCGAGCACCGCGATCTCTTCCATCGACAGCACCTTTCCCAGGTTCAGCAGGATCACGAAGCTGCCGTTGACCTTGGCCATGCCGTCGATGAAATCGGCGCGGATGCGCGTGCCGAAACTCGGCGGCGGCTCGATGCTGCTGCCATCGATCTGACGCACCGCGCTGACCGCATCGACGATGATGCCCAGCACATGGGTCTGGTCTTCGGCCTGCACCTCCAGGATCACGATGCAGGTGCGCCGGGAGGTCTCGGTGCGGGGGCGGCCGAAGCGGGCATTGAGGTCGATGACCGGCACCACCGCGCCGCGCAGGTTGATCACGCCGC
>CAYPUS010000288.1:0-4577 GCA_964413815.1 uncultured Aquabacterium sp.
AGCGTGTTGTCCCGGCAATCCGGGTAGCCGGAATAGTCGATCTGGCACATGCCGCCGACCAGCACGGAGGCGCCGCGCCGGTAGGCCACGGCCGCCGCGAAGTTCAGGAACAGCAGGTTGCGGCCCGGCACGAAGGTGTTGGGCAGGCCGTTGGCCTGCATGGCGATGGCCCGTGATGCGGTCAGGGCGGTGTCGGAAATCTGGCCCAGCAGGCCCAGGTCCAGCATGTGGTCCTCGCCCAGACGAGGCGCCCAATCGGGGAAGGCCGCGGCGATCTCCTGGCGCACCCGCCCACGGCAGTCCAGCTCGACCCGGTGGCGCTGGCCATAGTCGAAGCCGATGGTTTCGACGTGGGCGTAGCGCGACAGGGCCCAGGCCAGACAGGCCGTGGAATCCTGCCCTCCCGAAAACACCACCAGGGCCGTGCGCGGGTCATTCTGGATGGCGGGAGAAGGCGTGCTGATCGGGCTCATGGACGGGAAAGGCGGTGGCAGGCAAGCGGAAAATGTGGCGCTCAGAGCGTGTTCGGAGCATATCGCACGCCAGTTGGCGGCCCCAAATACGCGGGGATGCCGTGGACCCGACCGCCGATCTGGGGGACAATCTAGGGTTTACCGTCAGGCAATCGTCCCCGAACACCATGGCTGCGTTTAACCAAGAGACCGTCACCTACGTCCATCACTGGAACGACACGCTGTTCAGCTTCAAGACCACCCGTGATCCGGCGTTGCGTTTCGCCAGCGGTCATTTCGTCATGATCGGCCTGGAAGTCGATGGCAAGCCGCTGATGCGCGCCTACTCGATCGCCAGCGCCAACTACGAAGAACACCTCGAGTTCCTGAGCATCAAGGTGCAGGACGGCCCCCTGACGTCGCGCCTGCAACACTTGAAGGTGGGCGACAAGCTGCTGGTCAGCCGCAAGGCCGTGGGCACCCTGGTGGTCGACGACCTCAAGCCGGCGATGAACCTCTATCTGTTCGGCACCGGCACGGGCCTGGCGCCCTTCATGAGCATCATCCAGGACCCGTACACCTACGAGAAGTTCGAGAAGGTGATCCTGGTGCACGGCGTGCGCACGGTCAGCGAGCTGGCCTACCACGACTTCATCAACGACGAGCTGCCCGACCACGAGCTGCTGGGCGAGATCGTGCGTGACAAGCTGATCTATTACCCGCTGGTCACCCGCGAGCCCTTCCGCAACCAGGGCCGCCTGACCGACCTGATCGAGAACGGCAAGATGGCGGCCGACCTGGGCCTGCAGCCCCTGAACCCCGCCACCGACCGCGCGATGATGTGCGGCAGCCCGTCGATGCTGACCGACCTGTGCAAGATCCTGGATGCCCGTGGCTTCCAGATCTCGCCCTCGCAGGGCGTGCCGGGCGACTACGTCATCGAACGCGCCTTCGTCGAGAAGTGATCGCCCTGGGTGGCCGCCACCGGCTGGGGCACCGTCCCGGCCATCGTTCCGGCCACCATTTGGGCCGCGATCCGGGGGGTGACGCCGCTGACGGTTCGCGCCATCATGCGGCGGGCTCGCAAGGCCTTGGGGTGATCCCAGTACTTGTCGAAGAAGTAGTGCATCACGGTGTTGAGCACCGGCTCGACGAAGGTCACGGCACCAGCGATCGTCAGGCTGCCCGTCAGGGTGTAGGTGACCGAGAAGGAAGTCAGCAAGTGCAGGACGCCGAATGTTGCGGTCTTTGCCATGGTGGGTTCCTTTTTTCAGCCGTTTGCTTTGAGAATGATTCTCATTTTGCCAACGGCGGTCTGAGACGTCCAGACAACTGTTTCGATTTGTTCCATAGGTTTTGGCAATGAACCGGGCTTGGAAAGCCGGACAATCCCAGAAGGTGCAATAGCCGGGCCGACACGGTGCACCTCGCGAGGAGACACGAGATGAGAGACAACCTGAGCCATGCTGCGCATTCGGCTGCGCGCGCTGTACCGATTCCCACGCAAGCCAGGGCGGCCCGATCCGCTGGCCAAGGGGGGCGCCAGAACTGGATCGCCTCCTGGGCGACGCCGGTGGCCGCCTTGGTCGCCTACCTGGCTTTCTGGCCCGTGCCGGCCGATCCGGTCGCATGGACGCCCGAGGACGACGCCGGCTATGTCGGGGCGCACCGGGTCAATCACAAGCTGTCCGGTCTGCAGCAGCTCGCGCTGGGCAGCGGTCAGGAAGGCCCCGAGTTCATCGTCGCGCACGCCGGCGTGCTCTACACGGGCCTGGCCAATGGCGACGTCCTGCGCGTCAACACCGACGGGCAGAGCCACGAGGTGGTGGCCAACACCGATGGCCGTCCACTGGGGCTCGACGTCGATGGCCAGGGCCGCCTGCTGGTGGCCGATGCCATGCGCGGCCTGCTGCGCATCTCGGGCCGCGGGCCGGACGCCGAGGTCGAGACTTTGCTCTCGTCCGTCTCGCATCCCGTCAAGGACGACCCCATCCGCTATGCCGATGCGATCAAGGTGGGGCCCGGGGGCGTGCTGTGGCTGAGCGATGCCACCCGCCGCTTTGGTGCCCGCGAGCGCGGCGGCACCTTCGAGGCCAGCGTGCTGGACGTTCTGGAGCACAGCTGCACCGGCCGCATCATTCGGCAGGACCCGGTCACGCTGGCGGCACGCGTGGTGCTCACCGGCCTGTGTTTTCCCAATGGCATCGAGTTCTCCGGGGACGGCAACACGATGTACATCTCCGAGACCTCCGCCTACCGCATCCTGGCGGTCGACCTGAACAAGCTGGCCGCGGTGCGCTCGGCCGAGGGCGACACCGGCGTGCCGAACCTGGCCGAAGCGATGAAGCAGGGCGCGGTCGGCGTCTTCGCCGACAACCTGCCGGGCTTTCCCGACAACCTGACGCGCAGCGCCTCGGGGCGCCTGTGGGTGGGCCTGACCAAGCCGCGCAGTCCGATGGTCGACGCGCTGGCAGGCTACCCCTTTGCGCGGGCCGTGGTCTTGCGCCTGCCGCGCTTTCTGTGGCCGGTGCCCAAGGCCTATGGCCATGTGATCGCCTATGACGAGTCGGGCAAGGTGGTCGACGATCTGCAGGATCCGGCCGGCGTCTACCCGGAAACCACCGCCGCCACCGAGGCCGATGGCAAGCTCTTCATCCAGAGCCTGCATGCGCGCACCATCGGGTGGATGCCTTATCACGGGCCGCAGGTGCCGCGCGCCGAGGCGGAGAGTTACCTCGAAGGCCTGTTGCACTGAAGGCGCAGAGGGCGGCCGCTCAGGGGGCTCGGGGCTCGGGGCCGCTTAGGCCCGTTCAAGGCCCCGCTCAAGGCCGCCAAGCATCCCAGCCGGTCTTGAGGATCAAGGCGCCCACCACGATCAAAAAGGCGATGCGCACAAAGCCCGCCCCGTGCTTGAGCGCCAAGCGCGTGCCCAGGGCGCTGCCCGCCACATTGGCCACGGCCATGGGCAACGCCAGCGCCCAGACCACATGGCCATGCGGGATGAACCAGGCCAGCGCCGCCACATTGGTGGCCAGGTTCAGGCGCTTGGCCGCAGCGCTGGCATGCAGGAAGTCCCAGCCCAGCAGGCGCACCAGCGCGAAAACGAAGAAGCTGCCGGTGCCCGGGCCGAAGACGCCGTCATAAAAACCGATGCCCGCGCCGACCGCGGTGGCCAGCAGCGTTTCCGTGCCCTGCGACCAGTGGGGCAGGTGATGCCGCCCCATGTCCTTGCGCCACAGTGTGTAGAGCCACACGGCGCCCAGCACGATTGGCAGCGCATCCCTAAACCTGGATGCTGGCACCCGCGTGGCCAGCCATGCGCCCGCCAGTGCGCCGAGCATGGCCGCGGCGATGGCGCCCAGCAGCCGTGCCGAGGGCAGTTTCACCCGCCGCGCGTAATGCCAGGCCGACCAGGCCGTGCCCCAGACCGCGGCCGCCTTGTTGGTGCCCAGCAGCGTGGCCGGCACCGCCTGCGGGAACAGGCCGAACAGGGCCGGCACGATGATCAGGCCGCCGCCGCCGACGATGGCGTCGACCACGCCCGCGCCCGCCGCCGCGAGCAGCATCAGGCCGACGTTGATCGGGGTGAGGTCGAGCAAACGCCGAAGCTCAGGTGCGCACTTCGCCCTGGCCCAGCACGACGAACTTCAGCGAGGTCAGGCCTTCCAGGCCCACCGGGCCGCGCGCATGGAACTTGTCCGTGCTGATCCCGATTTCGGCGCCCAGGCCATATTCGAAGCCATCGGCAAAGCGCGTCGAGGCGTTGACCATCACGCTGGCCGAGTCGACCTCGCGCACGAAGCGCATCGCGTTGGGGTGATTGGTCGTGAGGATGGCGTCGGTGTGGTGCGAGCCATAGCGGTTGATGTGCGCGATGACCTCGTCGAGCGAATCGACCACCTTCACGGCGATGATGGGGGCGAGGTATTCCTCGTACCAGTCCTGCTCGGTGGCATCGACCACCTTGGCGCCGGGCACGTCGGCCAGGATGGCCTTGGCGCGCGGATCGCAGCGCATCTCCACGCCTTTTTCCGCGAAGACCTTGCCGATGCGCGGCAGGAACTGGGCGGCCTGCGCGGCGTGCACCAGCAGCGACTCGGTGGCGTTGCAGGGGCTGTACTTCTG
>CAYPUS010000289.1:0-4563 GCA_964413815.1 uncultured Aquabacterium sp.
TGCCACGATCGGCGTGGCAACATGGGGTTCCGTCAATGTCCCCTCGTCGCCCGATCCTCGGGCGGCTTCTTGCCGTGAAGTCATCCGCCGTGACCGATCCCCGCCCTGCCTCCTCCCGCACTGAGCCGAGCCCCCGGCCGGCATCGCCCTCTCCCGTGCCCGACAGGCTACGTGCGCTGCGCCAGCGCATGGCCACGCAGGGTTGGCAGGCCGTGCTCATTCCCAGCAGCGATCCCCATCTCTCCGAATACCTGCCCGAACGCTGGCAGGCAAGGCAGTGGCTCAGCGGCTTCACGGGCTCGGCAGGCGCCCTGATGGTGTCGGCCACGCAGGCGGCCGTGTTCACGGACAGCCGCTATTGGGAACAGGCCGAAGCGGAGCTCGCCGGCACTGGCGTGGACCTGGTCAAGCTGGATGGGCCACTGGTTGCGGCTTTCGTGCGATGGCTGGCCTCGCTCGGCGACACCGCGACCGCCGGCACCCTCGCTGACAAGCCCAAAGTCCTCGCACTCGACGGGAGCGTGATGGTGCTGGCTTTGACCCAGATGCTGGCCGAAGCGCTCAAGCCCCGTGGCTGGCAGCTGCACACACGCGACGATGTGGTCGAAGGCATATGGCCGGATCGTCCGGGCCTGCCGATGGCCCCCGTCTACGAACATGCCCTGCCCCATGCCTCCACGCCCCGCGCCGACAAGCTGGCGGCCATCCGCAAGGCCATGGGGGACCTGGGGGCCACGCACCACTGGATTGCCACGCTCGACGATCTGGCCTGGGCCTTGAACCTGCGTGGCGCCGATGTCGACTACAACCCTGTCTTTGTCGGCCACGCCCTGATCGGCCCGCAAGACACCCAACTCTTCATCGCCGAAGGCAAGGTCGACGCGGCCCTGCGCGACAAGCTTGCCGCGGATGGCGTGCGCTTGCGTCCCTACGCCGAGGCCTGGGCGGCCCTTCAGGCCCTGCCTTCCCAGAGCACCTTGCTCATCGACCCCAAGCGCATCACTTGGGGCCTGCGTGAGGCCGTGCCGCAAGGCGTGAAGGTGGTCGAGGCCATCAACCCCAGCACCCTGGCCAAGTCGCGCAAGACCGATGCGGAGGCCGCCTTCGTGCGCGAGGCCATGGCCCGCGACGGCGCCGCCATGTGCGCCTTCTACGCCTGGCTCGAGCAGGCGCTGGGCCGCGAGCACGTGAGCGAGTTGACCATCGATGAAAGGCTCAGCGCCGAGCGGGCCCGGCAGCCGGGTTTCGTCTCACTGAGCTTTCCAACCATCGCCGGCTTCAATGCCAACGGCGCCCTGCCCCACTACCGCGCCACGGATGCATCGCACGCGCTGCTCAGCACGCCGCAGGGCCTGGTGGCCGAAGGCCTGCTGCTGATCGACTCGGGCGCGCAATACCTCGGCGGCACCACCGACATCACGCGCGTGTGGCCCATCGGCACGCCCAGCGCCGCGCAAAAGCGGGACTACACCCTGGTGCTGCAATGCACGATGGCCTTGTCGCGCACGCGCTTTCCACGCGGCACACCCGGGCCGATGCTCGATGCCATCGCGCGCGCACCGCTGTGGGCCCAGGGCATGGACTTCGGGCACGGCACCGGCCATGGCGTGGGCTATTTCCTCAATGTGCACGAGGGGCCTCAGTCGATCTCCAAAGCACTGCCCGATGCCAACATGGCCATGCAGCCCGGCATGATCACCTCGATCGAGCCGGCGCTGTACCGCCCGCGCCAATGGGGCATCCGCATCGAGAACCTCGTGCTCAATGTGCCCGTGCCACCGGCCGTGCCCGATGCCGCCCCCGGCGCGCCCGAACACGGCGAGTACCTGGCCTTTGAGACCCTGACCCTGTGCCCGATCGACACCCGCTGCATCGACCTGTCGCTGATGCGCGCGGACGAAGTCCAATGGCTCAATGACTACCATGCCGAAGTGCGGCGTCGTTTGAGCCCGCTGGTATCGGGCGAAGCGCTGGCCTGGCTGATCCAGCGCACAGCGCCGATCTGACCCCCGCCATCCGCCTTTGGCTGCGCGCGCTGCACCTGCCGCGCTGCGCCTGCACCAAAGGCAGCAGCGGTGCTGCGCATCCCGCACCATCCGGGCGCCGCGCCAGGCCTGCTTGCAGCCTTGGTGCACAAGCAGGCGGCCCCATGCTGCGAAAGCACCATGGACGCCCTCGGCGAACTGGGAAGATGGGTCATGCGCGCTGGCATCAAGCTTGCATTCCTGAATGCCTGAGGGCAGCGGCGCAAGCCGTTGACGTCAACGAGGGGAGCGATCCCCTTCGTGCTTCGGAGCCGTGGCCGCTGGTCGCCGCAGCCATGGTCTCCCGCAGCACCCCCCTTCTTCGCGCACTGCGGCAGGCAAGCCGCACTGGATGCGCCGCTTCATTCCACACAGATGTCCGCGGGCAGATGCCGGCACAGCACCTCGGCCAGTTGCTCGGGCTTGTAGGGCTTGAGCAGGTGGCCGTTCATGCCGGCGGGACGGCAGCGCTCCACGAAAACGTCTTCGCCATTGGCGGTCAAGGCCACGATGGGGACAGTCGGGCGCCCCATATGGCGTTCGCGTTCGCGGATGCGTCGCGTGGTTTCGATGCCATCCATGACCGGCATTTCGCAATCCATGAGCACGAGGTCGACGGCTTCGTTCTCCAACACCTTGATGGCGTCGAAGCCGTTGTCCACCAGCGTGACGCGCATGCCCAGCCTGTCCAGTTCGGCCTGCGCCACCAGGGCGTTGACTGGGTTGTCTTCGACAAGCAGCACATGGTGCGCATCCCCCGACGGCATCGCCAGCCGCTCGGCATCGGGGCCACCGTCGTCCTGGCTGCTTGCATCGGGGGAAGAAAGTGACGACGGCACCGCCGCATCCGGATCTTGCTCCTCCAGCGCCACACGCGGCAGCGGCAGTTCGCACACGAACACCGAACCCTTGCCCAACTCACTGTCGCAGCGCAACTCGCCGCCCATTGCTCGGCACAGATCGCGCGAGATGGTCAGGCCCAGCCCCGTGCCGCCAAAACGGCGCTGGTAGGTGCCCTCGGCCTGATGAAAGGCTTCGAACACCCGAGGCAACTCCGTTGGCGAGATGCCGATCCCGGTGTCACGCACCTCGAAAATCATCGAGTGGGTCTGGGCATCACGCCAGACGCTCAGGCTGATCACCCCGCGCGGCGTGAACTTGATCGCATTGCCCAGCAGGTTATGGAGCACCTGCCTGAGCCGCACCGGATCGCCCTGCAGCACCTCGCCTGCCGGGAGGGACACATCCAGGACCAGCTTCAGACCCTTTTCCATGCAGTTGACCTGGTAGGTCTCGGCCAAGTCCGAGAGCATGGCGTGCAGCTTGAAGGGCTGCTCGTGCACCGTCAGCCCGCCGGCTTCGCTCTTGGAAAAGTCCAGCACATCGTTGATGACGTTGACCAGGTGCCCGCCCGAGCTCTCGATCAGATCGAGGTTGCGCATCAGCTTGGGCTTATTCAGGCCCCGCACATCCTGCTTGACCATCCGCAGCAAGCCGAGGATACCGTGCAGCGGCGTGCGCATCTCATGGCTCATGGTGGCGACAAAGCGACTCTTGGTTTCGGCCAGCATGCGCGCCTGATTCAGCGCTTCGGTCTTGGCCTGGGCTGCCTGCTCGCTTTCAAAACGCAGACGCAACAGCTCGACGATGCGGCGCGACGAACGCGCAGACTCCGACAGCAGCATCACCGTCAGCCCCAGGACAGCGCCGCAGCAGTAATAGCCCAGGTCGTCGCCGCGGCCGGTCGCATAGATCGCAGAAGGCACGGCCGCAGGGATGATGAACATGCTGGCCATGGGTGCGTTCACGTGCAGCATCACCGCCGCCATCGAGGTCACACCGATCAGTGTGCCGATGGTCACCACCGCCACTTCCAGGTTGAACAAGGGCGTGAAACACCAGCCCAGCAGGCCCCAGGTGAACCCATCGATGAAGGCCTGCAGCATGAAACCCGGCAGATCGCGGGACTGAGGCTGGATGTAACCACTCAGGCACAGGCTGGCATGAACCAGGCGCACCAGAGACACGAGATGACGCATCACCAGCCAGGCCAGCAGTTCGGTGCCGGGCAGACGGGGCGCGAGTACCCAGTAGACCGCCTGGGCCACCACCAGTTGCCCGATCATGGCCGCCGGCGTCAATTCATAGGTCGCGCGCAGGCGGGCGCGACCGATCGCCTCCTCCAGCTCGGGCGAAGCGCGCTGCACCCTCGCGTCCAAGGTGGCCGAGGAATAGAGGCGCAACAGCGACCGCGATGCGTGCTTGAGAAGAGACATGGCAGTCAGTTTGACGACCTGAACTGCCTCCGTCTTGAGGGTCTCCACGGCCAGCACCGTGATATTTGTGACATATACCGCCAGACGCACCCCCTTGTTCATGGGGCGTTAAGGCAGCATGTCCGAAAGCCTTTATGACGCGCACAAAGCAAAAAGCCACCCGAGGGTGGCTTTTTGGCTTTCGGGCCTTGCAGCCTGAAAGCAGATTTTGGCGGAGTGGACGGGACTCGAACCCGCGACCCCCGGCGTGACAGGCCGGTATT
>CAYPUS010000290.1:0-4563 GCA_964413815.1 uncultured Aquabacterium sp.
CATCACCCAGTCCCCCATGAAGCTGTACAGCGGGCGCTTGAAGCTGGCGGGCTTGTTCTTCTCGAAGAAGAAATGGCCCACCCAGGCGAAGCCGTAGCCCAGCACGGGCAGCAGCCACAACCAGGCCCAGCGCTGGGTCACCAGCACGAAGCCCAGCAATGCCAGCACGCACAGAGAGCCGATCACATGCAGGCGCCGGCACGTGAGGTTCTCATGCTGGGACAGGTAAAAAGGATAGAACTCGGCAAAGGACTGATAACGGGTATCCATGGCAACTCCTTCGGAGTCGGCAAGCCGCCCCCAAACACGGGCAGCGTGACGCAAATTCTGCGGTCCATCAATGCGCTGCTTCCCTGATGCGCAAATAAGTCTCGATGATCGCCTCCGAATAGCGGCTGGCCACCGAGGCGACGAAGCGGGGAAAGTCGATGTGCGCCTCGTCATCGGCGCGGTCGGACACCGTGCGCACGATGGCATAGGGCACGCCGAAGTCATGGCAGACCTGGGCGACCGCCGCGCCTTCCATCTCGACGGCCATGGCCGCCGGCTGCGCGGCCAGCAGCTCGCGGCACCGCGTGGCGGCATGGATGAATTGGTCGCCACTGATGATCAGGCCCTGGTGCACGCGCGGCTTGCCCAGTCCCAAGGCGGCCAGATGGACGTCTCCCAACGCCCCGCCAGCGGCCAGCGATGCCGCACTCAGCGCCTCCTCGACGGCAGCGCGCATGCGGGCCGTGGTGGCGGCAGGCGGCGCCAAGGTGGCCACACCCAGGCCAGGCAACTCGAATCGGGGAAACAAAGGCGAGGCGTCCATGTCGTGCTGGGCCAAAGCATCGGCCACGACCACGTCGCCCGGGAGCACACCTTCTGCCAGACCGCCAGCCACGCCGGTGAACAGCACCTCGCCCACCCCGAACCGGCTCAGCAACAGGGTGGTGGTCGTTGCGGCGGCCACCTTGCCGATGCGCGAGAGCACAGCCACCACTTCGTGGCCACACAAATGTCCCACCCAGAACTGGCGCCCGGCCACGGTCACCGCTGCCTCGTCCGGCATCGCGGCCAGCAAGGCCTGGAGTTCTTCGGGCATGGCGGCCATGATGCCGATGCGGCGCGCACAAGGCGGCAGGAAGGGGCTGGCAGCAGCACAGAGTTGGGCAAGATCGGCGTCAGGCATGGCCCACATCATGACCCAAAGAAAAACCACCCCTGAGGGTGGTTCGTGAAGGCTGTCTGTCGGTGACCGTCAAGGCCATGCCGATGACTGCTGCAACGCATGCATCCGATCCCTGATGGGCCGTATTTCTTGGAAATTTCCCCCTGAGCAAGTGCCCTGTATGTGGTGTTTTTTCAGCGCACAATGGGATTGTATGGAGCAGATCTGACGCTTTCGCGCATTGGCGCCTGTTTGTTACCAATTCCCCTCTTTTGGGGGCAGTTTTCGCCCTGAATTGAAGGTCTGTATGTCGCCGTATCCACCCATCTCCCAGCCGGAGCCAGAAGAATGCGCCCAATCAGTGGACCCGACCGCGCTCTGGACCAGCACGCAAGTGGCCGCCTTGATGGCGCGCCAGGGGGTCCCCGCCCGGCACCAAGCCACAGAAATCGCGCAGATTTGCGCGATTTCCATCAGCCAGGCCCGCCGAAAACTGCGTGGCGCTGCCTGGCTGTTCCAGGAAGTGCTGGCCCTGTGCCGCCACTATGGCGCCCACCTCGATGAGGTGTTCCCGCCGGAGCAAGGTCTGTCCACCCTGGCGCAGGACGCGTCGCAAACCGCCAGTGCAAGCAGTTGCCCGGCCACCCTGCTGATCGAGGGCCAGCGCGTCACCTGCACCATCCAGCCCGGCGCCATGCTGCCCACGGCCCAGTCCGTGATCGGCACCGGGTCCGGGGCCCCTTTGCTGCTGGCCGCCCATCAGCCTGAGGAAGGCTGGATCGTGGCCACACCGCAGAGCATGGCCAACGAAGGGGTGCCCGGCCCGCACTACGCCGTGCATCAGCTTCAGATCCACACGCCCGCGGCCCAGGCCCGCGCGCGCATCGCCGTGCTGGACGACGACATCGGCGCCGCCGAGGCCCTGAGCGACTGGTTCAACGAAGTGGGTTATCTCGCCCAGTCCTTCACCAGCGCAGACCAGTTGATGGCCACCTCCCTGCAGGCCCACGATGCCTATGTCATCGACCTGATCCTGGGCGGCGGGCGCACATCCCAATCGCTGGTCGAGCAGATCCGGCGTGCCCAGCCCCGTGCCCCGATCGTGCTGCTGACCGGGCAACTGCGGGACGGCACCGCCTCCGAAGCCACCTTGACCACCATCCTTCGCACCCAGGGGGTGACCTTCTTCGAAAAGCCCGTGCGGCCGGCCGTGCTCACGGCCGCCATCCAAAGTGGCCTCGATCGCCTGGCGAGTGCCACCCATGCCTGAAGACACCCGCCCCCAAGCCCCGACCATCCCAAGCCCACACCGCATCGCCCCTCAGGGGGCCGAACCGCCCGACGCACGCCACCTGAAGCTGCTGCGCATCTGCGCGCTGATTGCCGGTCTGGCCATCTTCCTCATCTGGCATCTGGATGAGCGCCAGAACATGATCACCGCCTGGGAATCCCTGGGCGCGCCGCTCATCGGCACCGTCTACCTGCTGGGCAGCCTCGTGCTGTGGCTGCGCGGCATCTGGCTCCAGAGGGTCGCCCTGACTTGCCTGTCTGCCACCAGCATCTACTTCGTTGGCATGCTGCACTTCGCCGCGCGGGACGCCACCTCGTTGGGCCTGTACTCGCTGAGCACCAATGCACAGTTCATCCCGCTGCTGTACGTGACCGCCTTCGTCACGCTCCGGCGCGGAGCCGCGGCCTTTTGCTGGGTGAACTACGCTGCCATCGTGCTGCTGTATGCCTTGCACCACGTCTGGCCGCAGTGGCGAGGCCTGCTGCCCGCCCCCGGCGACATGCTGGACCACACCTGGCTGATCGTGCTGCTGGCGCACCCTTGCTACATCCTGGCCCTGCAGTACATCACCGTGCTCAGGGGCCGTCTGCATCGCACCAGCCAGCACGCCCGCGTGGAAAAGCAGCGCTTTCTGGCCATGCTGTCTCATGAGCTGCGCTCGCCGCTGCAGGCCATGTTCGGGTCGATCGACCTGCTGGCCCTGAAAACACAGCAGCCGGCCGAGAAGCGGGCGGTCGATCGGCTGCGTCACGCCGCACAGCAGCTCGATGCGCACCTGCGCGATGTGGCCGAGTTCTCCCGGCTGGAGGACCCCGACTGGCAGCTGAACCCGCAGCAGGCCGACATGAGCCACCTGGTGCGCGAGACCTGCGAAGTCTGGCGCAGCGTCGCCGCCGACAAGGCCTTGGCATTCGAATGCGAGATCGCGGCCGCGGCCGAACCGGTCTTGCGGCAGATCCACACGGACCCACAGCGTGTGCGCCAGATTCTGGGCAACCTGCTGAGCAATGCCTTCAAGTACACGCCCAGCGGCCACATCCGCGTGACTGCGGGCCTGACGGAAGACGGCCGCCATTGGCGCCTGACGGTTTCGGACAGCGGCGTGGGCATCCCGCCGGAACTGCTGCCCAGCATCTTCGAGCCCTATGTGCGCCTGGCTCATCCGCGTGCCGGCCAGGTCGAAGGGTCCGGCTTGGGCCTGGCCATCACCCGGCGGCTGATCGAGCGACTGGGTGGCGAGCTGCACGTCGACAGCCAGCCCGATCAGGGCACCCGGTTCGACGTCTTGCTTCCCCTTCATCCGGGTGATTGAACGAAGCGGAGGGGCGCCGCCTGAGCGGCGCTTTGCAGCGGCGTGAGGCCGCGTTCGGCCCGACAATACCGGCTTCGAACAGCACGCTTTGCAGGTGATTCCGACATGACCGACACCACCCTCTCTTCCCTGCCCTTGGGTACGCCCCTTTCGCCCTGCGCCGCCCGCGTCATGCTGCTGGGCTCCGGCGAGCTGGGCAAGGAAGTGCTGATCGCGCTGCAAAGGCTGGGCGTGGAAACCATCGCAGTCGACCGTTACGACAACGCCCCGGGCCAGCAGGTCGCCCACCATGCCCGCACCATCACCATGAGCGATCCGGCGCAGCTGCGCGCCTTGATCGAGTCCGAACGCCCTCATCTGGTCGTGCCTGAGATCGAAGCCATCGCCACATCAGTGCTGGAAGAACTCGAAGCCCAGGGCCTGGTGCGTGTCATCCCCACCGCCCGTGCCGCCCGCCTGACCATGGACCGCGAAGGCATCCGCCGCCTCGCTGCCGAAACCCTCGGCCTGCCCACCAGCCCCTACCGCTTCTGCGATTCGCTGGCCGAACTGCAGGCCGCCATCGACGGCACGGACGGCCAGGGCCCGGCCATCGGCTATCCCTGCATCGTCAAACCGGTGATGAGCTCTTCAGGCAAGGGTCAGAGCAAGATCGATGGCCCTGCCGACGTGCAAAAGGCCTGGGACTACGCGATGGCGGGCGGGCGCGTGAGCCACGGCCGCGTCATCGTCGAAGGCTTCATCGACTTCGATTACGAGATCACCCAATTGACGGTGCCCGTGGCCTGGCCTTGCCCGGCCGCGCGC
>CAYPUS010000291.1:0-2469 GCA_964413815.1 uncultured Aquabacterium sp.
GGGCTTCCGAGGCGCCTCGCGCTACATCAGCGCCGAGTTCGGCGAGGCCTTCGCGATGGAATGCGAGGCGCTCAAGCGTGTGCGCAATGACATGGGCCTGACCAATGTCGAGATCATGGTGCCCTTCGTGCGCACCCTCAAACAGGCCGAGCGCGTGACCAACATGCTGGCCGACCACGGCCTGGTGCGCGCCTCCAAGGGCGGCGCCGACGAACTGCGCATCATCATGATGTGCGAGGTGCCCTCCAACGCCATCCTGGCCGAGCAGTTCCTTGAGTATTTCGACGGCATGTCCATCGGCTCGAACGACCTGACCCAGCTCACCCTGGGCCTGGACCGCGACTCGGGGCTGGAGCTGCTGGCACACGACTTCGACGAGCGCGACCCGGCTGTCAAGGCCATGATCTCGCGCGCCATCGCTGCCTGCCGGGCCACCGGCAAGTACATCGGCATCTGCGGCCAGGGTCCCAGCGACCACCCGGATTTCGCCGAGTGGCTGGCCGACGAAGGCATCGTGTCGCTGTCGCTCAACCCGGATACGGTGGTCGACACCTGGCAGCGCCTGGCCTCGCGCCCCTGATCGGCTGGCGGCCATGCGCCACCCTGCCTGATCGCTTGTGAGCCCTCACGCCACCTTCGGGTGGCGTTTTTGCGTTTTTCGCGCTATAATCGCGGGCTTTTCCGCCTGTTGCCGGGCGCTTTATGAATCCTTGGGATGTCATGCAAGCGGCTGGCAGCCCTTGCCGTACACGGGTTTGACGCTTCGTGGCGGCTTCCAAAAACTGGAATCCATAAGGAGTATCCATGCGTCACTATGAAATCATCGTGCTGATCCACCCGGATCAAAGCGAGCAGGTTCCCGTCATGCTGGAACGCTACAAGACCCTGATCACCTCCACCGGTGGCCAGGTGCACCGTGTTGAAGACTGGGGCCGCCGTCAACTGGCTTACCAGATCAACAAGCTGGCCAAGGCGCACTACCTGTGCCTGAACATCGAGACGACCAAGGAAACCCTGGCCGAACTCGAAACCGGCTTCAAGTTCAACGACGCCGTGCTGCGCCACCTGACCGTTCAGAAGGACAAGGCCGAGACCACTCCTTCCGTGATGATGAAGCAAGTCGAGCGCGAAGAAGCGCGCAAGGCCCAGCAGGAGCAGACCGCCGCCTGATGCCTGCCTTGCGTTTTGCAAGGCACCACCAGGCTGCTTTTCGCCACCCCATTGCAGGCTGACCGTTCATGAACCAGGTGCTGCTGACAGCGCGGATCATCGAACGCAAAGCCCTGAGATACACCCCCGCCGGCCTGCCCGCACTGGATCTCGTGCTCGAACACGAATCCGAAGTGACCGAGGCGCAGCTGACCCGCAAGGTCAAGCTGGACATCAAGGCCGTGGCGATCGGTTCGATTGCAGCGCAGTTGAACCGTCAGGAAACAGGCGTGCCCCTGGGCTTCGCCGGCTTCCTCGGGGCCCCTCGCAACGGGCGCGGCGTGCTGCTGCACATCACCGAATTCAAGGTCATCGTTTAAACACTTCCAGGACATCTGTCCGGATACTGAGAGGTCCATCATGCCCGCTCCTCGTTCCAAGAACGGCAAGTTCTCCAAAGATCGCAAAGGCAAGCGCAACACCCAGTCGCTGCTGTTCAAGCGCAAGCGCTTCTGCCGCTTCACCGTGGCCGGCGTCGAAGAAGTCGACTACAAGGACGTGGACGTCCTGCGCGACTTCATCTCCGAGAACGGCAAGATCATCCCGGCCCGCCTGACCGGCACCCGCGCGATCTACCAGCGTCAGCTGACCACCGCCATCAAGCGCGCCCGTTTCCTGGCTCTGCTGCCCTACAGCGACCAGCACCGCGTCTAAGGTCAAGGAGTACTCTTCATGCAAATCATCCTGCTCGAAAAAGTCGCCAACCTGGGCAACCTGGGTGACGTCGTCAAGGTCAAGGACGGCTATGCCCGCAACTTCCTGATCCCCTCGGGTCAGGCACGTCGCGCCACCGAAAAGGCCGTGGCTGAATTCGAAGCCCGCCGCGCCGAGCTCGAAAAGGTCCAGGCCGAGAAGCTGGCCGCCGCACAAGCCCTGGGCGACAAGCTCGGCGGCAAGACCATCTCCATCACCCAGAAGGCTGGTGTGGATGGCCGTCTGTTCGGCTCGGTCACCAACTTCGACATCGCCGAAGGCCTGAAGGCCGCCGGCTTCGAGGTGTCCAAGCAGCAGATCCGTCTGCCCAATGGCCCCCTGAAGACCACGGGCGAACACGCCGTGTCGCTGTCGCTGCACACCGACGTGGTTGCCGACATCACCGTCGCGGTGGTTGGCGAAACCGCCTGATCGACGCCGTCCCTGACGTCAACGATCACAAAGGGCTTTGAAAAAAGCCCGAGCAAAGCCGGCCTCGTGCCGGCTTTGTGCTTTGTCATGGGCCTGCTGACGACGCTTGGCAGACGCGGGGACTTATCCCCGAAG
>CAYPUS010000291.1:2479-4556 GCA_964413815.1 uncultured Aquabacterium sp.
CCCCAGGATGTCCCAGGGCTGCCCACAGACTTATCCACATATGCACAGCTTTGTGCACAGTCGCCACGCACCGCGGCGCATATGATTCTTCCCCATGGCTGCATTGTCCCCAACGTCCCTGTCCGTCATCGGCGCCACCGGCACGCCGGGCAACGATGAGATCGCCAAGCTGCGCATTCCCCCGCACTCCATCGAAGCCGAACAGAGTGTGCTGGGCGGCCTGCTGCTGGACAACAGCGCCTGGGACCGCGCCTCGGACCTGCTCAACGAAAGCGACTTCTACCGCCACGAGCACCAGCTGATCTTTGCGGCCATCCAGCAGCTCATCAACGCCTCCAAGCCTGCTGACGTCATCACCGTCTTCGAGCAGTTGCAGATGCAGGGCAAAGGCGCCGAAGTGGGCGGCCTGGCCTACCTCAACAACCTCGCGCAGTCGGTGCCCAGCGCGGCCAATATGCGCCGCTACGCCGAGATCGTGCGCGAGCGCGCGGTGCTGCGCAAACTGGTGACCGTCAGCGACGAGATCGCCACCAACGCCTTCAATCCCAACGGCAAGGCCGTGGCCGACATCCTCGACGAGGCCGAAGCCCGGATCATGAAGATCGGCGAGGAAGGCAACAAGGGCAAGCAGGGCTTCCACAACATGGACAGCCTGGTGGTCGACCTGCTGGACCGCGTGACCGAACTGGCCGACAACGGCTCGGAAGACGTGACCGGCGTGCGCACTGGCTTCATCGACATGGACAAGATGACGGCCGGCCTGCAAAAGGGCGACCTCATCATCCTGGCGGCCCGCCCCTCCATGGGCAAGACGGCCTTCGCGCTCAACATCGGCGAGAACGTGGCCGTCAACGAGGGCCTGCCGGTGGCGGTGTTCTCGATGGAAATGGGCGCCTCCCAGCTCGCGCTGCGGATGGTCGGCTCCATCGGCCGCATCAACCAGCAGAACCTGCGTACCGGCCGATTGACGGACGACGAATGGAGCCGCCTGAGCGAGACGGTTGAAAAGCTGCGCACCGCCAAGGTCCACATCGACGAAACACCGGGCCTCTCGCCCAATGAGCTGCGCGCCCGCGCACGCCGCCTGGCGCGCCAATATGGCGGCACGCTGGGCCTGATCATCATCGACTACCTGCAGCTGATGAGCGGCAGCGGCGGTGGCAGCGAGGAAAACCGGGCCACCGTGCTGGGTGAGATCTCGCGGGGCCTCAAGGCCCTGGCCAAGGAGCTGCAATGCCCGGTGATCGCGCTGTCACAGCTGAACCGCTCGGTGGAAACGCGGCCGGACAAGCGCCCGATGATGTCCGACCTGCGGGAATCCGGCGCCATCGAACAGGATGCCGACGTCATCATGTTCATCTACCGTGACGAGTACTACAACAAGGAATCCAAGCTGCAGGGCATGGCCGAGATCATCATCGGCAAGCAGCGTAACGGCCCGGTCGGCAGCGTGCACCTGGCCTTCCTGAAATCGAACACACGCTTCGAGAACCTGGCGCCTGGCACCTACATCGGTGAGGGCGATCAGTACTGATCGCAAATCAAATCATGCGGCGGCAGTAGGCGGTAAGCAGTAGGCAGTAAAAAGGCGGCACCTCTTTCGAGGCGCCGCCTTTTCTTTTGCTTTGCGTGTGAGTCGGGGGCTCAGTCGTCGCTGCCGCCCAGCGCCATCAGCAGCTGCAGCAGCGAGGCGAAGACGTTGTAGACATCCAGGTAGACCGCCAGCGTGGCCGTGACGTAGTTGGTCTCGCCACCGTCGATGATGCGCTTGAGGTCATACAGGATGTAGGCCGAGAAAACCAGCACGGCCATGGCCGAGATGGCCAGCATCAGCGCAGGCATCTGCAGCCAGATGTTGGCCACGGCGGCCACGATGATCACCATCATGCCCACGAAGAGCCACTTGCCCATGCTGGACAGGTCGGACTTGATGGTGTTGGCCAGCGTTGCCATGCCGAAGAAGACCAGGCTGGTGCCGCCGAAGGCCGTGCCGATCAGCGTGGCGCCATTGGACATGCCCAGCGCGAAACCGATCAGGCGCGAGAGCATCAGCCCCATGAAGAAGGTGAAGCCCAGC
>CAYPUS010000292.1:0-2793 GCA_964413815.1 uncultured Aquabacterium sp.
CATGGCCTCGACCACGCCATCGGGCGCCAGCGCCTCGACGCGCATGCCCGGCGCCAGCCGGTTGACGCCCTGCCCGTGAAGGCTGTTGACCATGAACTGCCCGTCTTTGAGCACCTCGCCACCCAGCCCATCCAGGGCCTGCGCGAGTTGCCCGCCTAGCATGAGACTGACCGGGTGAGACAGGCCATATTCTTCGTCGACGGGTTTGCTGTCGTCGCCGCGGTGGTCCATCAGGCCCGGCTGCGCGTGCACCGCCTGATGCAGCGATCCGCCCATCGCGACATTGACCTCCTGGAAGCCCCGGCAGATGCCCAGCAAGGGCATGCCACGCGCCAGGGCCTGCCGGATCAAGGGCAGCGTCCAGGCATCGCGCTCGGGATCAAGGGGAAGGGATTCGTCCAGCACGTCCTCGCCGAAGTGGCTGGGGTGGACGTTGGAGGGAGAGCCGGTCAGCAAGATACCGTCGGCCAGATCGAGCAAGGCGGGCAGCTCATCGGCCTGCGCGGCGGGCACAACCAGGGGCAGGCAGCCCGCCAGCCTCACCGCATCGATGTACTTCTTGCCCGCGACATGGAAGGGATGACGCCCGAGGACACGTTGGCAGGCGGGCACCAGCACAACGGGCGGGCGATGGAATTCGGCGCTCATGGCAACACCCAGTTGCAACCAGTGTGCCAAAGCCTATCGGGCTGTCAACAGGGATGCCAGGGGGCCTGTTGTCAAATGCGTGAAATCAGGCCGGACCTGTCCGGCCCAGCTGCGCAAGCCATGGCGCACAAGGGCCCCGCCCGCGCGGCAGCTTCATGGGCGCGGCATGCAGCCTCGGTGAGTCTCAGTGCGAGGAGCGCTGCGGAGCCTGGTAACCGCCACGTTCGATGTGACGGAAAGTGATGCGGCCCTTGGTCAGGTCGTAAGGCGAGAGCTCCAGCGAGACCTTGTCGCCAGCGAGGATGCGAATGTGGTGCTTCTTCATCTTGCCGGAGGTGTAGGCCACCAGTTGGTGTCCGTTGTCCAGCGTGACGCGAAAACGGGAGTCCGGCAGGACTTCGTTGACGACGCCATTCATTTCGATGAGTTCTTCCTTGGCCATGGGCCGATCTCCAGCGGGGTGATTCGGATGATGCGATGCCATCCTTGCCTCTGCCCCGGGCAGCGCGCGGAACGGGCCATGCGCAGAACGACCAGCTGGGTCACGTCAACGGACAGAAGGGTCGGAAGAGGAATCGGATCGGATTGCGTGGGGCCCGGTCCATCCACCGCTTTAGCGCCGGGCCTCGCCGTGGCACGGGCCACGGGTGCGCGATAAGAAAGCACACTGTACCACGCGGCGATTTCGCCAAAAGGGCATATTGACCGATCTCCCTACTGTTTCCGACATTGAAATCGCAAGGGCATTCCAATTTTTTTGCCGGATGCAAACAAAAGCGTGTATGGTGAGGGCTGTAGGTATACCAAGACCGTCTCGTCGAGGTCTGTTCGTCTCCACCGCCGTTCTGGCCGGTGAAGTTGACTCCCCAAGTGATCTCTTGTGTGTCTCTGCGGCGCTCGGGCTGCGGCCATGGGCATTTTTATTCAATCACTTGTGTCAAAGGAACAGATTCATGTCCACCACCGATCAAACCGGCACCGTCAAATGGTTCAACGAGAGCAAGGGCTTCGGCTTCATTGCTCAAGATGCCGGCGGCAACGACCTCTTCGCGCATTTCAGCGAAATCCGCGGTTCGGGTTTCCGCACGCTGCAGGAAAACCAACGTGTGCAGTTCGACATCACCCAAGGCCAAAAGGGCCTGCAGGCATCGAACATCCGCGCGCTGTGATCGATGCGGCGCTCACCGCGAGGTGAGGCGCTCTGAAAAGAAAACCGCAGCCAGGTGCTGCGGTTTTTTTATGTCTGCGGGCTTCTATTGATCCGTGCTGCGGCGGTTGACCATGTTGCACAGGTTGCGGCCGGTTTCCGTCAGCCGCAGGCCGCCGCCGGCCCACTCCAGCCAATCCAGCGCCACATAGTCCTCGATCAGGTCGTCGCCAATCAGGTGAGCCTGTCGCGCCTTGAGGCATTCAAGGGTGTGGGGCAGCATGGTGCGCAGCATATCGGCCCGTGAAGACGGCAACTGGCCGCCTGGGCGATGAGCCGGGAAATCAAGCTCCGGCATGTGAGGATGGGACATGATCACACTCCTTCAGAGGCCGCGTCGGCGGGTCATCACAACCTGACTGCCTGTGCGGCGAATGCCCAGCCTACCACCATCCTGGGGTGCCGGGGCGCCTTTCAGCGGGGGAATACACGCTGTGGCACAGTTCCCGACATGACGTCGACTTCCATCCCTGTGCTCGGTGACCCGGCCGCGCGACAGGACGCTGCCACGATCGGCCTCGTCGGGCTGGCTCACGGGACCTCGCATTTCCACCACATGCTGTTGCCGCCGCTGTTTCCTGTGTTCATCCAGGACTTCGGGCTGAATTTCTCGCAGCTGGGCCTGCTGGTCAGCGTGTTCTTCGTGATTTCTGGCGTGGGCCAGGCCTTGTCGGGCTTTCTGGTCGACAAGGTGGGCGCGCGGCCGGTGCTGTTCGCTGCGCTGGCTTGCTTCGTGGCGGCCGCCTTGTCGGCGGCTTCGGCCCAGGGTTACAGCGGTCTCATGCTGGCGGCCGCGCTGGCTGGGCTGGGCAACGCGCCCTTCCACCCGGCCGACTTCACCATCCTCAACAAGCGCGTGTCGGCGGCACGGCTGGGGCATGCTTTTTCGGTGCACGGCATCAGTGGCAACCTCGGCTGGGCGCTGGCCCCGGTGTTCC
>CAYPUS010000292.1:2803-4540 GCA_964413815.1 uncultured Aquabacterium sp.
GGCATCCACGAAGCAACGGGCAATTGGCGCATCGCCTATGTGGCTGCGGCCCTGCTGGGCGCGGCCGTGCTGGCCACGGTGGTACGTGGCCGGGCCGCCATCGACGATCACCATGGCCGGCCGCAGCGGCATGCCGCCGCCAGCGCACACGCGCCGCGAGAGCACCCGATGGCCTTCCTGAAGTTGCCCTCGGTGTGGTTGTGCTTTGCCTTCTTCTTCTGGAGCACGTCGGCCCTCAGCGCCATCCAGAGCTTCGCCAGCCCGGCCCTGAACCAGATCTACGGACTGCCATTGACGATCACGGCCTTCGTGGTGACCGGCTACATGGTCAGCGGTGCGGTGGGCATGGTGCTGGGTGGCTTTCTGGTCGGGCGCGTGGCGCAACTGGAGCGGACGATCGCGTGCGCCCTGACCGCGGCGGCCGCGCTGATCGCCCTGGGCGGGCTCGGCTGGTTGCCCGGCCTGGCCTCGGCCGGCTTGATCGCGCTGGCAGGCTTCGGCATTGGGCTGGCCGGGCCTTCGCGCGACATGCTGATCAAGCAGGCCTCGCCCCCGGGCGCGACCGGCCGGGTGTATGGCACGGTGTATTCAGGGCTGGACCTGGGCTTTGCCGTGGCCGCCCCTGTGTTTGGCGCGGTGATGGACCATGGCACGCCCAACGGCGTGTTCCACGGCGCGGCGCTGGCTTTGATGCTGGGAGTGGGGTCGGCCGCCCTGGTGGGCCAGCGCGCCAGACTCAGGCCAAGCGCCTGATCAGTGCGGCTTGCGCGGCCCCTTGAAGGCCTCGGGCGTCAGCACATTGCCTTCCTTCTCGACCCGGTGCCGGACGCGGTTGATGACCTCTTCGGCCGCCTGCCGGGCCTGCGCCGCGGATTGACGGCGGCTGCGCCATTGCCACAGATACAGGGCCTGGCGCCGCAGCGCGAACCAGGTCTTGATGAAGACCCGGTCGATGCGCGCGCGCCGCTGCTCGCCCAGCGTCATGCGAACGAGCATGACGAGGCAAATGGCGGCCACGAAGATGGGAAACAGCTTGTCGGCACCCATGGGCAGGGGATCCGTGAATTGGCGCAGCAGATCGTTTTTGGAAAGATGATGTGATGGTAGTGCGGACGCCCCGTCTTGTCTTGCCAAAATGAACCCCCATTCAGAGGAGCCCCCAATGCCTGTGTCATCCCCCATCTTCATGCCCATGCTTGTCCTGGCGATCTGGACCATGCTCGTGCTGCTGCTGGTGCCGATCACACGCTTTCGCGCAGGGGCGCAAGGCCATGTGAATTTCGAGGATTTCCGGTATGGGGAATCTGAGCGGGTGCCCGACGGCGTGCGCCTGCCCAACCGCAATTTCATGAACCTGCTGGAGGTGCCAGTGCTGTTCTACATCGGCAGCGTCGTCGCCTTTTTGACGGGCCAGGTCGATGCGCTGGTGATGAGCCTGGCGTGGATCTATGTGGGTCTGCGGCTGGGGCACTCACTCATCCACCTGAGCTACAACAACGTGCTGCACCGCCTGGTATTTTTTGCGGCAAGCAACGTCGTCATCAGCGTGATGCTGATGGTGTTGCTCTACCGCCTGGCGGTGGCCTGAGGGGCGCAAGCCGGAGGGCCTTCAGGCCCACGCCGGGGCTCAGTTCATGCGCACGTGCCCATGTGTCGCCATGTCGCGGGCGGCATGGCCGGTCAGCGCCGCCTTGGCCATCCCGAACAGGCGCGTGAGCGTGTTCTGGTGGGCGTCCC
>CAYPUS010000293.1:0-4502 GCA_964413815.1 uncultured Aquabacterium sp.
AAGGGAACGATGGCCGTGGGCGCCGATGCCGACCTCGTCATCTGGGACGAGCGCGACTTCACCCTCACCAACGAGATGCTGCACCACGCCGTGGACCACACGCCGTACGAAGGTATGGCCCTCAAGGCCTGGCCGGCCATGACGCTCTCGCGCGGCGAGGTGGTCTGGAACGGCAGCGAGGTGGTGGCAGCCAAGGGCCGTGGCCAGTTCCTGCGCCGGGGCCGTCCAACGCTGGGCCCCACCGGCCTGCGCAGCAGCAGCAAGGAGATCTGAGATGAGCAAGAAAGTGATCGTCAGCGGCGCCGCCGGTCTGGTGGGCGCCGCCGTGGCCAGGCGTGTGGCCGAGCGAGGTGACGAGGTCGTCGCCATCGACCGCGTGGCGTGCACCATCCCCGGCGACATCGCCGTGCGGGCCTGCGACCTCAATGACATCCACCGCCTGTATCAGATGGCCGGTGGCCACATCGACGCGGTGATCCACTGCGGCGCCCACTCGGGCCCGATGGTGGCCCAGGACCACCCGCACTCCATGGTGCAGGTCAACATCCTGGGCACGGCCAACATGCTGGAGTTGGCGCGCAACCTGGGCGCCAGGCGCTTTGTCTATTGCTCGTCGACCAGCGCCTATGGCACCACGCCGGAGGGCATCGTGCCGGAAGACACGCTGCTGCGCCCGACCAGTCTGTATGGCGCCAGCAAGGTCGCCGGCGAAGTGATGGTCACGGCCTATGCGGACCAGTTCAAGCTCGATGGCGTGAGCCTGCGCCTGGGCTGGGTCTATGGCCCGCGCCGCACCACCGACTGCTTCATCCGCGGCCTGATCGAGGACGCCTTCGAAGGCAGGCCCTCGCGGCGCCCCTTTGGCGCGGACTTCCGCCGCCACTACATCCACGTCGATGACGCCGCACGCGCCCTGGTGCTGGCGATGGACGCACCCGCCCTGCCCCGCCGCACCTACAACATCACTGGCGGCCTGTGCACGACGCTGGGCCAGGTCGCGGACACCGTCAAGCAGGTGCTGCCGCAGGCGGACATCGTGCTGCAGCCCGGGCCCGACCCGGTCGACGACCTGCAATACCAGTTTGACAACCGTGCCGCCGAGCGGGACCTGGCCTATGTGCCGGCCGTCTCGCTCGAAGCAGGCATCCGCGGCTACGCCGAGTGGCTGCGCCAACAACGCTGAGCGCCTCGTTCTTTCCCTCCCCAACCGTCCCCCTCACCTCCTTACCTCTACCCACTGGAGTGTCTGCATCATGAAGTCTGTGATCCGTTTCGGCCTGCTGGCCACGGCCCTGGCCGCCACCACCCTGACCGCCCAAGCCCAGAAGTGGGGCCCGGTCAAGGTCATCGATCAATCGTCCGGCAAGGACGTCGTGGTCGACTACAGCCCGCTGGACAAGGCCTCCAAGCCCTACAAGCTGTGCGTGCTCTTTCCGCACATGAAGGACAGCCTGTGGGTGGCCGTGGCCTACGGCATCGTGGAAGAAGCCAAGCGCCAGGGCGTGCGCATGACCCTGCTGCAGGCCGGTGGCTATGACAGCCTGCCCAAGCAGCTGTCGCAATACGATGACTGCGTGGCCAGCAAGGCCGACGCCATCATCGTGGGCGCCATCTCCGAAGCCGGCATGATCAGCAAGCTCAAGGAAGGCGCCGCCAAGGGCATCGTGCAGGTGGCCGTGGTCAACCCTGTGCCGAACGCACCGATCGAAGCCAAGGTCTCGGTGGACTACCCCACCATGGGCGCCCACGCCGCCAAGCACCTGCTGGCCCAGCAAAACGGCAAGCCGGCCAATGCCGTGGCCTTCCCTGGCCCGCAAGGCTCCGGCTGGGCAGAAGGCTTCCTGAAGGGCTTCACCGACACGCTCAAGGGCTCGCCCATCAAGGTGCTGGACACCAAGTTCGGTGACACCGGCGTGGCCATCCAGCAGCGCCTGGTCGAAGACGCCATCCAGGCCTATCCCAACATCGACATCATCTGGGGCACGCCGCCCACCGCCGAAGCCGCCATCGGCGTGCTGGCCGAAGCCGGCCTGAGCAAGAAGGTGCGCATCGTGGCCGAGAACGAGAACCAGGCCATGCTCGACGCGCTGCGCAAGGGCAAGATCGACAGCTTCGTGACCTTCTGGCCGGTGCTGCAAGCCCGCATGGCCGTGGACCAGGCCATCCGCGCCCTGGACAAGAAGCCGACGACCAAGTCGACCATGGTCATCCCCCTGACGGTGACCCCGCAGAACCTGTCCAAGATGGACCTGAGCATGATCTTCGCGCCCGCCAACTGGCGCCCGGTCTACGCGCTGAACTGAGGCCATCCGGGAGTCCGCAATGAGTGAAGTGACGCAAGCGCCGGTGGCTGTGCCCGCCGCAGCCGATGCCGCGGGGGCCAAGGTCCTGTTCCGGCTGGAAGGGGTGTCGAAGTCCTACTTCGGCAACAAGGCCCTCGATGGCATCGACTTCGAGCTGCGCGCCGGTGAGGTGCATGTGCTCTTCGGCGAGAACGGCGCAGGCAAGTCCACCATGATCAACATCATGGTGGGCACCGTGCAGCACGATGGCGGCACGCTCACTTACCTCGGGCGGACTCTGGCACGTGGCAGCTGGCATCCCCAGCGTGCCCGTTCCCAAGGGGTCAGCGCGGTGTTCCAGGAGTTCAGCCTGGTGCCGACGCTGACGGTGACCGAGAACCTCTTTCTCGGCCGCGAAATCAAGCGTCATGGCCTCCTCGATCAGTCGGCCATGAACGCGCAGGCCAAGCGCCTGCTCGATGAGCTGTCCTTTGCCATTCCCTGCGATGCGCTGGTCGAGACCCTGTCACGCGCGCAGCAGCAAATGGTCGAGATTGCCAAGGCCCTGCTGGGCAAGCCCCAGGTGCTGATCCTCGACGAGCCCACGGCCTCGCTGACCGAGGCCGAGACCGAGGTGCTGTTCGCGCTGATCGACAAGCTGCGCGCCCAGGGTGTGGGCATCATCTATGTGTCACACCGGATGAAGGAGATCCGGCGCCTGGCAAACCGCATCACCATCCTGCGCGATGGCCGCCACATCCGCACGGTCGAAGCCGATGCCGTCACCGATGGCGAGCTGGTCGAGCTGATGGTGGGTCGCCCGATCGGCGTGCTCTTCCCCGAGATCCGGCACCAGCCCGGCCAGCTGGTGCTGAGGGGCGACCGGCTCACCACCGCCGACGGCAGCATCCGTGACATCAGCTTCGATCTGGCCTGCGGCGAAGTGGTCGGCGTGGCCGGCCTGGTTGGCGGCGGCAAGTCGGAGCTGGTGCGCAGCGTCTTCGGTCTGGCGCCGCTGGCCTCCGGCGAGGTCTGGGTCGAAGGCCGGCGTGTGGAGCGCCTCAACCCCGAGGCCCTGCTGCGCCGCGGCGTGTGCTACTTCCCGGCCGACCGCGTGGCCGAAGGCCTGGCCCTGACGCGCTCGATCACCGAGAACGCCACCATCACCGCCACGCGCCAGAAGTCGCTGGGCTGGGGCCCCTTCCTGAACCGCGGCGCCGAAAAGGGCATCGCCCAGCGCGCCCTGGACCGCATGAACCTGCTGGCACGCACCGGCGCCAGGGAAGTCAAGGACCTGTCGGGCGGCAACCGCCAGAAGGTCATGCTGGCGCGCGGCCTGGTGCGCGAGACGCGCATCTTCCTGTTCGACGAGCCCACGGTGGGCATCGACGTGGGCGCCAAGCTGGAGATCTACCGCGTCATCCAGCAACTGGCCGAATCCGGCGCCGCCGTGCTGATCGTCTCGTCCGACCTGCCCGAGATCCTGCACCTGTGCCGCCGCGCCTATGTGGTGCACCGCGGCCGCCTCGTGGCCCACCTGGAAGGCGCCAACCTCAACGAGGCCACGGTGCTGCACCACTTCTTCCCCAAAGACCCCTCTTCCGAGAACAGGGAGCTCGCCGCATGACGACCGCCACCGCTTCTTCCTCCGCATCGCCGCTGCAGTGGCTGCGCCGCCTGCCCATCGACGGGCAGGTGCTGGCCCTGTCGCTGCTGTTGATCGGCCTGGCCCTGGTGATGTATGTCATCGAGCCGCGCTTTGTCAGCCCGCTGAACCTGCTCAACCTGCAGCGCAATGCCTCCTTCCTGCTGATCGTCGCCGCCGGGCAGATGATGGTGATGATCGTGGCGGGCTATGACCTCTCGGTCGGCGCCGTGATCGCGCTGGTCAGCGTCATCAGCTCGACCGTCATGACCCACCTCTTCGAGGCCTATCCGGACCAGGTGATGCTGTGCATCGCCGCGGGCGTGGTGGTCTCGCTGCTGTGTGCCATGGTGATCGGCCTGATCAATGGCGTGTGCGTGGCCCTGTTGGACATGCCGCCCTTCATGGTCACGCTGGGCACCTTGTCGGTGGCCTCGGGTGCGGCCTTCTACATCACACACGGCATGCCCGTGTATGGCATGCCCACCGAGTTCACCGAGGACTTCGGCCGCGCCGTCTGGTGGGGCGTGCCGGCGGTGGCGGTGATCGCGGTCGGCCTGGTGCTGCTGCTGGCC